>JAGAEB010000102.1 GCA_017613335.1 Methanosarcinaceae archaeon | reverse complement strand
CGGTTTCCTGTATTCAGCCTTCATGTCTGATCGGTTTCCTGTATTCAGCCTTCATGTCTGATCGGTTTCCTGTATTCAGCCTTCATGTCTGATCGGTTTCCTGTATTCAGCCTTCATGTCTGATCGGAATTTCCTGTATTCAGCCTTCATGTCTGATCGGGTTTCCTGTATTCAGCCTTCATGTCTGATCGGAATCTCCTGCATTCAGTCTTTATGCGTCTGTCTGTTTCTGCCGGCTGTTTTTCAGGATCCGTATCCCGCTTCGGTGACCGGCAGGATCGTATCATACCTATCGTCCGTTTCTTTCGTCATCAGCTTTTTCTGATCGTTCTTCCGGGTACCGGAGACAATAATATGCAGAACGCAGATACGACCAAATATATTATCCACACAAAGATTTCAGCAGACGGCGTCATTGAACGCCCGGATATCGTCGGCGCTATTTTCGGACAGACGGAAGGTCTTCTCGGAACGGATCTTGATCTGAGGGAACTCCAGAAGACCGGCCGCATCGGCCGCATTGAAGTCATGGCCACGACGAAAGCCGGAAAAACGAGAGGAAACATTTTCATCCCGTCCAGTCTGGATAAAGTCAAGACGTCCGTCCTGGCCGCATCCCTGGAGACGATCGACCGCGTCGGCCCCTGCACGGCCACGATCGAGGTCACGAAAGTCGAAGATGTCCGCGCCGTCAAACGCGCCAGCATCATCGAACGCGCCAAAGTCATCTACACCACTCTTTTCGATGAAGACCTTCTGGAATCGCAGGAGATCGCCGACGTCGTCAGAGAATCCGTCCGCATCGAAGACATCACTTTCTTCGGAAAGAACAAGATCCCGGCCGGACCTGAATACGACTCGGACAACATCATCATCGTGGAAGGCCGCGCCGACGTCCTCAACCTTCTTAAATACGGCATCAAGAACACTGTCAGCGTCGGCGGCACGAACATTCCGCCGGAAGTCGCCGAACTGACAAAAGGCAAGACCGTGACTGTTTTCACAGACGGCGACCGGGGCGGCGAACTGATCATCAGAGAACTGATGCAGGTCGCAAACGTCGATTTCGTCGCCCGCCCGCCGGACGGAAAAGCGGTCGAGGATCTTGTCCAGAAAGAGATCGTTCTGTCCCTCCGGAAAAAGGTCCCTGCCGCTCAATATGCCGAAAAGGTCGGCATTCCGGCAGGCCGGAAACTGAGACACGACGACAAAGGCGAGAAGAAATCCGTTGCCGCCGATCTGATCAGCAGAAAAGTCCCCAAAAGGGTCGAAAAGATCCGCCGTGACGATCTCACCCGGTCTTCCGCCAAGGAGCTTTACCGTGAACCCGAAGTCGTCTTCACAGATGATGATGCCGATGCGGCACCGATCAGAAACGACGACGATGAAGACCGTCTTTTCACGAGGAAGACGGATCGTGAGGATCTGCCGGAAGACAGCTTCGTCAGCGCCGCCGGAGATGAAACCGAAAGCGAAGATTTCGATGACGTCAGACAGGACAGCCGGGGAAAGATCAGGACCGGCGCCGCATCCGGAAAACTGTCCGGGATGCCCTTCCCGGAAAGACCGACTGCCGTCGGACGTGTCCGCACCGTCAGGCCGTCTTCTGACGCCCGCGACATTTCCGGAAATGAGACCCGGATCCCGCGCAGAACGATCATCCGCCCGGCCTCCCCGATAAAAAACAGGACTGAAAGACAGACCGACATCCGCATCGAAGAAAACGATGACGGCTATGACGCATCCGGATCGGATGACATCGAAGAAGATTTCTCTGCAGTGCCCGCCGGATCCGGCCGGCCTGACAGAAGGAATCCCGGCAGATTCCCCCGTTCCGATGACGGAGACTTTGAAAGCTCCGCCCGTTCCGATGACAGAGAGAGAGATTTCGACAGATCTGCCCGTTCCGATGACAGAGAGAGAGATTTCGACAGATCCGTCCGTTCCGGTGACAGAGAGAGAGATTTCGACAGATCCGTCCGTTCCGGCAGCAGAGAGAGAGATTTCGAAAGATCCGGCCGGACAGAGGAAAGCGATTCCGGCATTCCGGAAAAAGCAGAGCCTGTTCTGTCTGAAAAAGACAGGAAATCAGCTTTCTTTGAAGAGCAGATCCGGGATCTCTCAGGGTCTCTCTGCGCCCGTCTGATCGGCGATGACAACAGCATCCTCAAAGAGGTCCGGATCCGCGATCTGGCATCCACGCTCAAAGAAGGCGCTGAAAATATCCGCGCTGTTATCTTTGACGGTGTCGTGACACAGAGGCTCATCGATATTGCCGGGGAACAGCATATTCCGGATATCGTCGGCCTCAAAGAGGGCAGCATCGTCAAAAGACCGGCCGGCCTGAATATTACGGTCATCCAATGAATATAGTTATAAGAAAAGAGTGTCTAAAACTGTACATCTCTCAGATACGGTCTCCCGGTAAAAGAACAGACCCGATAAAAACAGAATCGATAAAAAAATCCGCATCCGGATTATGAAAAATGTAACTGATGACAGGTGACAGAATGATCTATACATACCAGGACGGCACACCGCTCCCCGTTCAGCGTGATCTGATTCAGGATCTCCGGAATTATATTCAATGTCTGGAACAGGTCCTGCCGTTGGAAAATTCGATCATCGAAATGAAGGATGCGGAAACGGAAAAAGTCCAGTCTCTCAACCGTCAGATCACGGATCTGAAGAACTTCCGGGAACGTCTTCTGGAATTTTTCCGTCAGACGCAGTACGGAGACGTCTCCGGCGCGCTGAGTCCCTGCATCGATGAAATGACTCAGATCCTCAACGAGGCTGTCCGGAAAAACCGCGAAGAGCTTGAAAACAACAGCAACCGGATCAGAAGAGAGTTAAACAGCACGATCGATCAGAGGAAAGAAAAGATCCTGAACTGCCTGAGTCCTTTCATGATCTCGAGCATTTACGGCGCATCCCGTGAATATCACATCGAATATACGGATCAGATGACGAAAGGGACGCTGACGGGCTATATCTCAGGTCTTGAGTACACATACGCGCTGACTTTCCCGGATGAGAAGATCACCGTCAAAAAACTTCTCGGAAAACTGAATCTGCCGCATATGGCAAGATCCGGCGTCTTCAGCAAAGAAGAAAAGCCGAAGATGGAGGATCTCTCCGGATACATCGTTCAGGAAATGCGTTATTCCGGCCCGGAAGATTTCCTTCTGGTCCTCGGAAACCGCAAAAACGTCTTCCGGATCGTCTGTAAGAACGGCTTTTTCTCCATCTATGAAGATGAACAGGAGATCACGGCGGATGAAACGCTTTTCCCGCTGATCGATGAGAGAGAACTGTCGGAGATCCCCGAGAAATTCGTGACGTATATCCGTCAGAATACGCCGTCCTTCCGCCTTTCCGGCATTTCCGTTGATGAAGAGAATGCGCTTGAAAACAATCTCATCTTCGATTCGATGAAGATCATTGCCGAGCAGTACTGCCCCATCATCCAGGAATGCATGAAAAGGAACAATGTCAAAACGGAGATCGTCATCAAAGTGCAGTATGAAGACGGCACGAGAAATGAGAAATATATCTCCAAGGAAGAGGTGTATTCTTCTCTTGCCAATATCGGCGGCGAAGGTCTGGAGATTGCCGGGATCATCGGCGTCGATACGACAAGCACGCGCATCAACAACTTCTATCTGATCGTCTGAGGTCCGCTGTCCGGACCTCGATAATCTTTTCGTTGTCTCATGGTGATTCTTTTGGCTTCTGATCATTTTTCCGAAAGTTCCGGCCCCGCCGGGTCCTCTTCTCTTTCCCGGGCCGATCTTGTCCGTGACTCCATTGAAAACAAATTCGGAAAATTTCCTGCCCAGAAGAAAGTCGTCAAACTCCTTTTTGAAAGAGGCTTCTGCGTGACAGCCGCCGGCAAAGTGACTTCCGGAAACATCGAGATCCCTCATGTCCAGATCGGAAACGAGATCGGCGTCGACCGCCGTGTCGTCGATACCGCGGCCGGAAAGATCGCGGAAGACCCGGAACTTTTTACCGTTTTTCAGCATCTCCATTCTGTCTGCTTTTTAAGAGACGCCGCCCCGTATCTCGGCCTCGGCGTCATTGTCATCGTCCCCGAAGACAGCGCCGGCATCGGCATCATCGCCGGCGTCACGAAAGTCATCTCGGATGCCGGGTTCAGCATCCGCCAGGCCGTCTCCGACGATCCCTATTTCACACCGGAACCGCGCCTCACGATCATCACGAATGAACCGCTCCCGGGCAATGTCGTCGACGCTGTCAGGAAAACATCAGGCGTCAAAGGTGTCAGCCTGTACTGATCCCGGAATGATCTCTCACACCCGTTTCCCGTCCTGTTTCATCCGTTTTCTTTCGCCTTCTTCCCTTTTCTTTTCATCCGTTTTCCTTTTCCGCCTTTTTTCCTCTTCTTTTCGTCCGTTTTTCTTTTCCGCCTTTTTTCCTCTTCTTTTCGTCCGTTTTTCTTTTCCGCCTTCTTTCCTCTTCTTTCAGCAGTTTTTTTCCGGATCCGTCTGCTTTTTTCTGAAAAGCCGCATCAATCGTATATCTTTGTCGTAAAAAATAAATAACATTCAATGATGATAGGAAATACGTTAACGATCGGATCCTGTGACCTCGTATGATCAAAAGAAATACCGCCCAAAAGAAGGAGATTCTGTCTTACATCAGATCCGTCAGATCTCATCCGACCGCTGAGGCGGTTTATGCAGAGGTGTCAAAAACGCTGCCGTCGATCAGTCTTTCAACGGTATACCGGAATCTGAATTCTCTTGTCGATGACGGATACCTTCTGCGGATCGAAGTCGGCAATGAAGCTCATTATGACGCTGATGTCAGTTTCCATCACCACGTCTACTGCAGGTGCTGCCGCCGGATCTTTGATCTTTTCGATGAAGAACTCTCCGGCACGATCCTCAGAAGCATCGATCCGCCGGACTTTGAGGTCGAATCCGTCACGCTCCTGATCACAGGGAAATGCGCCTCCTGTTCCGGGAAGAGTAATGACGGATATGATGACAGACATGATGATGGATATGATGACAGACATGACGGCGGATATGATGACAGACATGACGGCGGATATGATGACAGACATGATGGCGGGTCATGCCGTCCGGAAGAAGACATGTCTGCATAAACGAAAACTAATTATATTTTTCAGCCGTTACTCATAATGATTTCTGTTAACAGGAGAACGAGAGGAATGACGGTCATCCGTGATCTCTGTTTATGTCGACAGATTTCAGCCGGAATCATTCTGTCTTTTTATATTTTATTTCTCATCCGATTTTCATCAGATCATTTTCATAAACATTCAAGGAGACTGAAAAATTGACCCAGACCGAAGAAAACTTAAAAGCAGCCTTTGCAGGCGAATCCCAGGCCAGAAACAAATACACCTTCTACGCAGAAGCTGCCAGAGCCGAAGGCTACATGTACATCGCCAAGATCTTCGAAGAGACTGCCATGAATGAAATGCAGCACGCCAAGGACGAATTCACCAGACTCGGCATGCTCGGCGACACGAAAGCCAACCTGAAAGCAGCCATGGAAGGCGAAGCTGAAGAAACGATGAACATGTATCCGTCCTTCGCAAAGACTGCCGAAGAAGAAGGCAACGCCGATGCCGCCAGACTTTTCAGACAGGTCGGCAAAGTCGAAGAACACCACAGAGCCAGATACGAAAAGATCCTGAAGATGCTCAACGACGGCACGCTCTACAAGAGAGACGAACCGATCGAATGGAAATGCGGCAAATGCGGTTTCACCTATGTCGGCACCGAAGCCCCGAAAAAATGCCCGGGATGCGGCGCAGAACAGGGCTGGTTCGAACCGAGCGACATTTTCTGATTTTCCGAAAATCCGGCGCTCATCCATACAGACACAGCATTTCAGCTGTCATACAGTATGAGATCCCGGCGCCGGGATTTCCGGATATGACAGCAGGCGGTTTTCCGCATCACAGGATGCGGGAAACCCTTTTTTTATTCCTCTCCATTCAATTCATTCTTTCAGAAGCTCCGAAAGTTTTCCTGAAAGTATTTTCTGAACGCATTCATTGTATTCGCGGCAGTTCAGGCATTCGTCCCAGAGTTCTTTTTTCAGGTCGGGACTGCAGTCTGAAAATCCTTCATGTCTGAAAAATCCGGGCGCCGTCGTTCTGACATAAACCGTATCTGAAAGATCCTTTCTGTCCTTTTCCCGGGCCAGATTCCTGAGGATCTCTTTCAGAAGACGTTTTCCTGTTCCTTTGTCTTTGAATGAAGGCATGACGGCGATCGTATGGACCTCTCCGAATCTCCTGCCGTCGTATTCTTTTTGGGAAATGTCATAGCAGGCGCATCCGATAACTTTTCCGTCTTCGTTTTCCGCCACAGTGAACTGAGAGGCCGGGATGTCATCCCTGTCAAGAAAATAAGAGCCGAGAATCTTTTCGATCATCAGATCGTCGTCCGCCTCAGCGGGGCGGATCTTTATTTGAACCATGACCGGTTTTAAGACTCATCCTTTATTTATGCCGTTTCCCTTATCTCCTCAGTATGATCGAAGCTGAAGTCAAAGTCAGAGCAGACCACGAAAAGATCATGCAGGCTCTGAAAAGCAGAAAAAACTGTTCATTTGAATTCGTCCGGACGGAACACCAAAAAGATATCTATTTCAACGCGCCCGACCGCGACTTTGCAGAAACGGACGAAGCACTCCGCATCCGCTCGGTCAACGGCGCCGGCGAGATCACCTACAAAGGCAAAAGATTCGATACGCTTTCAAAAACAAGACCCGAATTCAACAGCCCCGCCGATGAAGACAGCATGACGCAGATCCTCCTGGCTTTGGGCTACAGGATATCCGGAAAAGTCGAAAAAACAAGAAACGTCTTCACCTTTTCAGACGACACCGGCAGGATGATCTTCTGCTTCGACAGGATCGAAAGCCTCGGCGACTTCCTGGAGATCGAGATCGATCTTGAAGACGGCTCATCAGGAGAAGAGATCAGAGCATCAACAGAAAAAATATTCCGGATCCTCCGGGAATTCGGCATCAGTGAAAAAGATTCCGTCAGAACGTCTTACCTGGAACTCGTCATGAATGCAGAAAACGGATCGCATTCTGACGATCCCTGAGATATTGTATCCGGATCGTGATCTTATGAAAAGAAAAAAAAGATTATCCGTTTTATATCCATTCAAAAAACAGACAGTCCTCCGAATCTTTCAGAACCGAATTTATGATCCTTCATTATTTATGGGGAGCTGTCGTCCTGATCTGTTCATCTGCCTGTCTTTTGGTCTGCGGCGCCCGGAAATTTTCTCTGTCCCTTCAGGAAATGCCTGTCATACTTATTGTCTGTCTTTGCATTCTTCTCCCGTCTTTATGCTGGCTCTGCATGAACCGGTTCGTCTCGGATTTCTGCAGCAGGCGATTTTTCCGGAAATATCTGTACAGGTGACCGTCTATGATCCGTTTCTTTATTTTCCTTCTGATCCTGTCCGTTCCGGGAATCTGTGCTGCGATGCACAAAAATTTCCTGATCATTACAGACAACGAAAAAAACTGTTTTTGGACCAGACTGTTTTATACCGTCTTTCCGTTTTCTTTTCTGACATTCTGCCTTTCCGTTTTCGTTTTTCTGATCTGCGAACTCGTCACAACAGGATCTTCCGGCATGCCGCCGTTCAGTTTTTCACTGAAAAAGGACTTGTTTCATCTTTGTCGGCCGTTCTGATCGTTATTTTTCTTTTCAGGAGATTCATGCTTTCATCAACGCCCCCCGCCGAATTTCAGAACGGTTTTTCAGATCATGCATTTTATGTTTCATCCCGACTCCCTGCCGCGGTAATTTTCTGTACGCGGAAAATTCCGGTTCCGATCCATCGACGCTTGTTAAAGCGGAACTTAAATCTGTTGAAAATACCGGCACTGATATCGTCTCATTCCCGCAGGGGAATATGTCATCACGGAAACAATGCTGAATGTTTTTCTTAAAGAAAAGCTGACAGGCTTTCAGGTAAAGCCTTTAATCGATGCCCATCGCCCGCCGTATCAGGCAAAGACAAATTATTATCTTTTTTCGGCATCACATTCCGTCCCGCCGCTTTCCCGCAGAACGAAAATGTCAAAAAGGTCACCCTATACGCCGTATATTGTGACAGATGACGTGTTCGTCTATGATAAAAAAGACATCAGATTCTTTGATGACATAAATCTGAGCTTTGAGCATCTGGACTACGATGCCCTGCACAGTTTCAGAGGCTCCTTTGCAGACGATGTCTGCAATGACGGGCATCCGGACGATAATGCACCGCGCCGTTTCAGAGGAACTGTCAACAGGAGTCATCATCGTTTTCTGATCCTTTCGCAGAAAACCTTCCGGATCATGACTGAAAAGTTCAATGTCCCGAAAAGATATTTCCTTCCTGTCTATTTCGATGATGACGACGGATCCGTCCAATTCCGAAAAAAACGAAATCTTTACAGCAATATTATATACTCATCATTATTTATTTCCTGTACGATAATCGGTTTCTGACAGGCGGTTCATCTGCTGATCCTGTCTGAATACTGTTTTACACACATATATGCAAACATATTAATATATATGTTACAATATCGAACCATCTGCAGATATCTGCAAATGTCCGAGCTATACAGACCGCTTTTATGCAGAGCTGTGCAGTCTGTGTGTTTCAGCCTGCGTGTTTCAGTCTGTGTATGATCCTTGTACAATACCGTAAACAGGGCGTTCACCATGGATTTAACATCACTGTTTGAATTCATAAATTTCATTTGGTATCTGATCTGCCTGGTGATCCCCACGGATCTTCCGTCATTGTTCAGACGTCTTCCACACATCATTGTTTTTATTCCGGTGATCGTGTATTCATGGAAGAAATACAGATACTTCCTGCTCCACAAAAAACGGGTCTCCTTCGCTTTGCGTTTTCTTTTTATGTGCTTCACCGGATACCTTGTCGCAGTCATCTGGTATCTTCTGTTTAAAAAATCCGGCTTACTGTATCCGTATTTCGGGGCATACACCGACATTCTGTATGCTTTGTGTACGTTTATTCTCGAAATTCTGTGGGTCTTTTTATTGGCTCACTATGAAATACCGCCCGAATACCGCTCCGATTTCATGGATTTTGATTATTATCTGTACACACCGACATTCTCTGAAAAGACCCCGAAGATCCGGTCACTGCCCGAAGCTTTACACGAAATGCGTCCGGAAGCGATCATCGATCTGAAAGATCTGGCCGGAAAGGATTTATTTATCACAAGTTCCGGTGAAATCATCGTCAGTGATGCTGTCCTTGAAATCTTCCGGAAACACGGCATTACCGGATACCATACCGGTGCTGTCAAAGATCCTTCCGGAAACAGATCTGAAGACCATTACGAAATCTTTGAAGATCATATCATGCCGCCGAGATCAGCAAGATCTACGATCAGACCGGACTCTGCGTGGACCCGCATCCGCGTCTCAGGATATCTGTTTTATGATCAGTCGGCGTTTTCCGGATGCAGTGATTTCAATAAATCTTATGAAGAAACCGGTGATCTCACATACGGCCGCCAGCATTACTGGATCCTTTCAAAAAATGTCGTTCGTATCTTTATCGAGGAACTCGGGCAGCCTAAAAGAGATTTCCGGCCGGTCTGCTTTATGGACATAACGGGAAACAGACAACGTTGATTTCATTCGAAAAAGAATCCGGTATTCCTGCTGTAATTGATTCATTTAAAAAACAATATCCGGTACGTCAGACGAAAACTCAAATAAAAATTGAATCTCCATCAGTAACAGCCTATTAACCTGTCAGATGTGGTAACATGTTTTATCTGTTCCGCAATATAACTCCTCTGAGTTTATCTCTTCTCATCAATTTATGCATAATGTAGACGCTTTATAAAATGATCGTGAAAAAACCGTTTTATATGCCGTCGGAAACATCCCTGTCCCGTGTCAAGGAACAGTTTTTCTTTATTGCCGGCGCCATCTGGCAGATTTTCTGCTCATCTTTCGTCTTTCTCATTATAGCTGCCCGCACAGCCGAGTATTTTATTCCGGACATCGGCAATGCCTATCAGTTTCTTTGGGTCGGCTGGGCCGGTTTTCTGACAGCTGACATCGTCTTCCTTTCTGTGAATTACTTCTTATCGAAGCTGGCATCGGAACCTTATCCGCCGGACGATCCCATTACAGCGGATCATGTGACGGGTGACAGTCAGGCGGAGGGATAAGATGCTGACAGAGATCCTCATTTGTTTCTTATTGTCTGCAATCCCGGGATTATATGCCGCTTCCCGCAGATATTTCATCATTATCGCGAACCCGAAACACGATTCCTTTTTACTGCGCGCAGCTTATGCCGTTCCGCCGCTTTCCATGTGTTCGTGTTTCATGGCTCTTCTCGTTTTCGTATTATATCAGCTCGGGCGTTCGATATACGGACTTGATGCCGACTATTGGTCTTCTGAAGTGTACATATATTCTTTTGCCGTTGCCGCACTGCTCGTCGTCCTGGTCTGTCGCTTTGTCCTGATGTCCCGGTCTGTTCCGCCGGAATTCCGGGACGATTTCATGACACACGATTTCTATGTTTTTCTGCCGGATCCGGACAGCCGGACGCCTATGATCTATCAGCCGCCCATGCCGCGGAAGCCCTCCCTTCAGGAAGCCTGGATCAGAAATTCAGTTTATACGAGAACAGATCTCAGATTCCTCGATAAAAACGGGAAAAATATTATTTCTTCATCATACGGCCAATTTTTCATCAGTGAAAAAGCACGCACGCTGTTCGATGAAAACGGTCTCACAGGATTTCAGATCAGATCCCTTATGGACACAAGACCACGTCCGTATCAGCCGGAAAAGAAGTATTTCCATCTGTCCGTATCGTCTGTCCTGCCTCCTGTTTCTTCACAGAAAGGAAATATGCTCATCTATGACTCTTCCGTAAAGGACATCATATGCGATTTCAATCTGACTGATGAGGAGATTTACTTCAGCAGTCAGCAGCACTGTCATATCATGATCGTTTCAAAAAAAGCCGCAGAGATCATGATGGACCAACTTCACAGTCCCAAAAGGTTCTTCCTGCCTGTTTCCTTCATTGATCCGGAACAGGAATCATGACGGGAAGTCTTCAGATCGCTGTGATCCGGAGATGATTTCTCATCTCCGGCATCGATTTCTTTTATTTTCCGGTCATGATCCGGAATTTTTATTTTTCTTCTCCGGCTGTCCCGGTTTTTTCCCCGCCGTCCGTCAGAGAACTTTTTTTCTGATCTTCAGCCGCTTTGACGACGCTGAGAT
>JAGAEB010000101.1 GCA_017613335.1 Methanosarcinaceae archaeon | reverse complement strand
TATTCCTCCTACAGTAAAAAGAATTGAATCAAAGGATGTCACAGACTCAGATCACGATCTCGCCGGATTCGATGACGGCAATGATCTCGCCGTTGCTGCTGATGATGGTGAGTCCGGTTCCGGCCGGCGTTGCCGGGACTGTTCCGGCAGGCTGTTCGCCGAGGCCGGCAAGGAACATATTCCAGTAAGTCATGATGAATACTTCTTCTTCAGAACCTGCCTGGATCGGTGCGGGCATCGCGGCCGGCTGGGCAGCCTGGACGGGCTGAGCGGCCGGGACAGGGGCAGGAACATCTGCGTGATGGGGTTCAGTTTCATAAGCCGGTTTATACATGACGGCGCCGATGATTCCGAAAAGAAGCAGAACACCGATAAGACCGCCGACAACGATAATCGCCGGATTCATTTTAGCCATTCTTTAAACTCCGTAAGATTGATGGAATGAGTTCAGCATCTGATGCGCCTTTCCGGGCTCTTCGCTGAATCTTTGATGGGGATAGAATGCTGTCTCTTATTTAAAAACATTACTCAGATCTGCCTGTCAAAAAAGTTTCAGCTGACCGCCGGAACGGTTGTTCCGGCGGTCAGCGGTCACGGACTGCTGCACCGGTCATCGTTCCGCTGACCCGGGGCCGGCTCTGTCAGATCTGACCTCTCTTGGACGGCGCGATCTTTTCGTCGACGATGTTTCCGTAAGGACAGGCGCGGTTGCAGATCGTGCATTCCATGAAGCCGCGTTCCGTGACCTGGCGGATGTATTTTTTCCAGATTTCATCCGCGGCCGGATCGAATTCATGTGCGACGACACATTTGTCGTAGATGACCTTCTTTCCGGGCTCGACGCCCTGAGACGGTCCCGGAATGATCGCCCTGTACGGGCATTTTTTGACGCAGAGGGATCCGTCTTTGCAGAGCGGCTGTTCTGCGCAGAGATCTCTCGTAAACGGTTTATCTTTTTCAAGAGGCGCTGTCGTAAACAGGGCGACCCAGCGGACGCGGGGTCCGTATTCGGGCGTGATGACCTGCGTGTTGTGACCGATGAAGCCGAGACCTGCCAGATGCGCGGCCACTTTGAGATGCACCGTCAGCGACGGCACAGTCTTGTAACCGAGTTCCCGGAAGATCAGATCCCCGACGCGCCAGCCGCGCGTTTCGATCGCTTCATAATACAGATTGTAATACTCCGATCCGCCGCCGCTGAAATCACCGCCGCAGGCGTTGATCGCCATATTCATACCTTCGTCCCAGATTACCATACCGAGAACGATAACAGCCTGCGCATCTTCAATGCCGGCCTTTTTCATGAACTCTGACGGTTTTTCAAGGCCGCGGCCGTCCGGAAACTCAACCTTTTCAAGATCTGAGATCCCGCAGACGCCGCACAGCTGAAAACCGTTCTCTTCTGCATATTTCCTGATCTGTTCTCTCAATTCCGTAAAAACCCACTCCCTGTATATTGATAACAGACATCCCGCGAAATGATCCGTACAGCTGTCTGAAATCCTCGTAACGAAACGCTCAGGATATCCGGCCGACGGTATGATGCGATATCTGCATGACATGATGTCCGCATGATGCGATGTCTGCATGACGTTTTTCAGGTAATATTACTATCGTTTCACCGTATTTTATGTTTTGTCATCCCGGGCAGCCGGCGCGTTCTGACATGTCGGACGGGACCGGGACTTTTTCCGGATAAGCGCCTTTCGATAAAAAAAGTCCCTCAGGCTGTCTGCCTGAAGGACATGTGCCGGGGATTTTCCGGTCTCTTTTCTGCATATTTTCTTATTTTTCAGGATCAAAGACCGAGATCTTTCATATTGCCGAGGCCGCCTGCGCCGCCGTTTTTCTTCATCAGTTTCTGAAGGTTCCTGCCGCCGGCTTTTCCCGAGAAGTTTTTGAATGCATTCTGCATCGTCTTGTGGTATTTGAGAAGTTCGCGGATCTCTTCGGGACTTTTTCCGGAACCGCGGGCGATCCTGGTGATGCGGGACGCGTTGATGATCTTGGGATCATCCATTTCGGCGTCCGTCATGGAATCCATGATCACGCGGTAGTTCTTCAGTTTTTTGTTCGTCTCTTCGAGTTCCTTGTCGGAGAGTTTGATGCCGCCGAGGCTTCCGATCGGGAGCATCTGCATGATCTGTTTCAGCGGACCCATCTTGTTCATGGCTTCCATCTGGTTGTACATGTCTTTGAGGGTGAATTTGCCCTTCATGATGTTGTCGACATCAAGCTCGTTGTCTTCCATGGATTCCTGGACTTTTTCAAGGAGTGACTGGATGTCGCCCATACCGAGGAGTCTTGAAATGAAACGGTCGGCATCGAAACGTTCAAAGTCGTCCGGCGTCTCGCCCGTTCCCATGAAGGCGATGTGCGCGCCGGTCTCTGAAATGGCCGACAGGGCGCCGCCGCCTTTTGCGGTACCGTCGAGTTTCGTGATGACGATCCCTGTAATGCCGACGGCATCATTGAATGCTTTTGCCTGCTGACCGGCAAGCTGACCGATCGCGGCATCGAGCACGAGGAATTTCTGGTCCGGGTGCGCGACAGCATTGATGTTTTCCATTTCCTCGATGAGTTCCGCTTCAAGCGCGTGACGGCCGGCGGTATCGATGATCTTTATGTCGTATTTCTCGATCGCTTTGAGACCGCGCGTCACGATCCCGACAGCGTCTTTTTCGTTTTCTTCGCCGTAGAACGGCACGTTGAGCTTGTCGCAGAGCGTCTTTAACTGCTGGTAGGCGCCGGGACGGAAATTGTCTGCGCCGACGACGGCCGGCTTGAGACCTTTTTTCTGGAAATATCTGGCCAGTTTTGAGATCGTCGTCGTTTTACCGCTGCCCTGAAGACCGACCATCATGATCGTCTGCGGTTCCAGTTTGATCTCTGCGGCCTTTCCCATCACGTTGACCATTTCTTCATAAACGATCCGGACGACGTGTTCACGCGGGTTTTTACCCGGCGGCAGTTCTTCTTTCAGCGCTCTTTCCTTGATCTTTTTTGACATGCTCATGACGAGCTTGACGTTCACGTCAGCAGAAAGCAGCGCCCTCTGGATGTCCTTGACGACTTCATTGACCGTATTTTCGTCAATACGGTTGGCGCCGAGAAGCTTTTTTAAGGCGTTTTGGAGAGAATCTCCGAGACTGTCCATAACCATTGTTTTCACGATCCTTTTTTCGCCGCGCCGGCGACAGGCGCCGCGCAGACTGATGATAATGCGCTGATAAATACTTTTGACTTTAAAATCTGTTCGCAAAAATCTGTTCGCTTCGCTCACAGATTTTCCTTTTCTGCATGCACCTTACTGCCCGTGCCTTCTCGCAAAAATTCGCTCACTTCGT
>JAGAEB010000100.1 GCA_017613335.1 Methanosarcinaceae archaeon | reverse complement strand
CTTCCGCAACGTCTTCCGCAACGCCTTCTGTAATGTCTTCTGTAATGTCTTCTGCAATGTCTTCTGCGACGTCTTCTGTCTCTTCTTCTGAGTTTTCCGGCGCCGTCTCTTCCGGATCTGCAGATGATGCTTCTTCTGTAATGTCTTCTGCGACGTCTTCTGTCTCTGCTGACGATGCATCCGTCACGCCTGCCGGAAACGATCCTGAAAACAGGAACGGAAAAAACAAGGCCGGGGAAAAGAAAAGCAGAACGGCTAAAGAGAAAAAGTCCCCGGGAAGATCTCCCAAAAAAAGCAACGGCTCCGCCCGGAAAAAAGAAAAAGGAAAAAGGGGCAGGCCGGCATCAAAACCGAAAAAGAAACCGAAGGAACAGAATCTGTTTTCCGTTCTGTCGAGTCCGACCCGTCAGAAAATACTGAAGATGATCGCAGAAAAAGACCGGCATGTCTCGTCGCTTTCGCGGGAGCTTGATATTTCCGTTCCGGTCATTTCCAAGCATCTCAAGATCCTTGAAGATGCCGGATTCGTCGAAAGAAAGGTTTTCGGAAACGCGCATGTTTTCGCCTCCAAAAAGCCGATCATCGATGACGTTTTCGAGCAGTTTGCGCCGGTCACGCATCTTGAAGTCCGGAAAGGCGTGAGCCTCATGGATGCTTTCAAAATGGTCTCCTCGATCGAAGTGAAAAACGTCGGCGGGAAAAATTATATCGTCTCTTCCGACGGCGAAAAAGGATATTTCATCTACGAAGTCAACGGCGAATTCATCGACAAAAGAGCGGAAGATTATCTGCTGACGGAAGATTCCCTTGTCGACTGGAAACGCCTTGAACCGATGACCCAAAGACGCCTGAAGATCTCCGTCATCGATGAATACGAAAGAGTCGCGCACGGCATCGGTGATTCAGAGCTCGGCAGAGTCGTCATCAAAACCGATTCCGACGATGAACCCGATGAATTCCTTGAAGGATGCGAAGACATCGCCTACCGATCTCCGCGTTTTCAGATCGGTCCGGAAAAACCGGGATCAGAATACGGCATCGAAAAAAGAGGGAATTGTTTTCCGGAAATATACATATTCCGGAAAACGAAGTTCTGATCCGTTTCAGGAAAATCGGGGATCCGGGAAATCCCGGTCTTCTTTTTCTGTCACGCATCAACGATTCCGTCTCCCGTGACGGAAAACACAGCTTCTCCTTCCGGAAGGTTCGGGGAGTCGACGAGTTTGACGATCCTTTTGTCGCCTTTGGATTTGCGGATGTAAAGTCTGAAAGTGGCCGTATGGCCGAGAACGTGGCCGCCGACAGGTCTTGTCGGATCGCCGAAGAAGGCGTCCGGTTTTGCCATGACCTGGTTGGTCACAAGAACGGAAGCGTTGAAGACATCTGCAAAGCGCTGGAGGCTGTGCAGGTGTTTATTGAGTTTCTGCTGTCTGTCTGAAAGAGTGCCTCTGCCGACGTATTCCGCACGGAAGTGGGATGTCACGGAGTCGACGATGAGCAGACGGACCGGTTTTTCGGAATCCTTGAGTTCATTGGCGAGATCGTTCGCCGAATCGACAAGAAGGATCTGGTGGTTTGAATTGAACGCGCGCGCCACATGAATGTTTTTCAGGAAATCGTCCGGGTTGAGTTCGATCCCGAGCGCTTTGGCCCGGCCTTCGACCATCTGCTTGATGCGGTCCGGACGGAACGTGTTTTCTGTATCGATGATGATGACGGAACCGTTCAGACCGCCGTATTCTTCCGGCAGCTGGACGTTGACAGCCAGCTGGTGCGTCAGCTGCGTCTTTCCTGAGCCGAATTCGCCGTATATCTCGGTGATGGACTGACTTTCGATGCCGCCGTTCATCATGGCGTCGAATTCTTCCGATCCCGTCGTGATGCGGCCGATCGACTGCCTTCTTTCAAAGACCATGTCGCCTGTCTCAAAGCCGCCGATATCCGCCGCCTGCCTGGCCGCCGTGATGATCTTCGAAGCCGTTGATTCACCGATATCCGCCGCCGCGCCGAGTTCCGCCGGCGAGGCGACCGCGATCGCTTCGATGCTCGTAAACCCTGCTTCTTTCAGTTTTTCAGCCGTTGCCGGACCGACGCCCGGGAGATCTTCCAGTAACATATCTGCCATTTTGATCACCTTCCGGAAAAACGGGCGGCATGCCGCCGTTTCCGTATGTCTTGAATATGCCGGATAAAAGGATCCTCAGGATATATACCCGAAGTATGCGGGGTGAAAGTAATCAACCCGCCGGTCACACACGAAAGTGCGTGATGTCCCACTGCTTTTTCACACATGAAAGCAGTGATGTCACACCACATTTTCACATATGAAAGCAGTGATGTCACACCACATTTTCACATATGAAAGCAGTGATGTCACACCACATTTTCACACATGAAAGTCCGTGATGTCACACCACATTTTCACACATGAAAGTCGTGATGTCACACCGCATTTTCACACATGAAACTCAGTGATGTCACATCACACAGCCTTTCACACGCGAACGATCGGGTCGTCATGACACTGTTCCGGAATCTTATTTTTCCCGATCGGAATCCTTTCTTCCGGAAGCCGATGAATATCGCGCCGACGACAAGGATGACCAGGACGATCGTGATCAGTCCGGCGGACGAGAACGTCGGATTTTTGAGATAATTCATGAATCCGGACGTGTCATCCTGCGTCTTTTCGGTCATTTCGTAACCGGTAACGGCTCCGGCGTTCTGAGAGACGTCTGAACCGTATCCCTGTCCGGTCTCATCCGTCGTTGTTATCTGTTTTTCGTTTTCCGTTTTGTCCGTCATCTCAGGGACAGACGCGGTTCCTTTGATCACGGCACTGCCGCTTCCGGATGATCCGGAGGATCTGCCGCTCGGCTTTTCGGGGTCAGACATCTGTCTTTCCGTTGTCTCTTCCATGATCTTCGTGTACTTCTTTGCCGTTTCTTCATCAACGGCATTCAGAGACGACATGAGGCCTGAGATGTATTCATCCGCCAGCGGGTTTCCGCAGGTGTGGTGACAGCAGGCAACGCCGTTATCGACGACAGAATTCACATATTCCGAGACGAGTTTCGAAAGGACCTCATCCGACGGTTCCCAGTTTCCTGTCCTTGAAGCTTCGATCAGTCTTCCGGTGATCGACTGATAGGAATAAGCATTGTTTCCTTCTTTCAGGAATCCGGAAGTATTTCCGTCCACATAGACATCATAAACGCTGTCCCACATCTCTCCGGTCACAAGATCGGGCATCATGGCTTCCCAGCCCCAGAGATTCTCGACGAAATCGCTCATCTCGCCGGCGCCGGCATATCCGTATTCGGACATACCGTCGATCCAGGCCTGATTCAGATAGCGCGTCACGAGTTCCGATCTCAGGTAGTCCTGAAGCGCTGTCACGGATTCCGAGCCGTTCTGTTTCAGATCCAGAACGACAGAATCCGGATATTCGCCGCCGTTTGCTGTCGAAACGGCCAGGTTGAGACCGCCGAGATACTGGAAGAAATCATCATTGTCAAGAACACCGTAAGTATTCGTCGAGCGGCTGTGAACGGTCAGCTCAACATTTGAAAGGATGTCTTCAAAGATGTTGACAGGCTTTCCGGAAACAGGCGCCTGCTCATTTCCGTTTCCTGAAAGCGCCGCCCGGATGAGCGTCTCCGTATCCGTCCCGCGGATCTCCGTCAGGAAATCACCTTCGCCGACTGTCCTTCCCGCATAAGCGAATCCCATCCTTCTGATGTAATAGGCGCCGAGATCTTCTCTCTCATCCCACGTATTGCTTGCAGACGCTGTCGACGACATCCCTGTTCCGTAATTGCCTTCCGCCGGTCCGAAAATGCGCAATGATGCGATCGTCAGCGCATCTTCTTCCGTCATATCCGGATATTCCGTCATGAGATGTTCTTTTTCAGCATCGATATGTTCTTTCAGGAAATTTCCGTTCGGATTGTCAGCCTCATAGGCCGCCAGAACGGCTTTATCGAGGCGCTGGATCATTTCCGGGAACATATCCCTGTAAAGACCGGAGATCTGCATCATCACATCCATGGTCGGATATTCAAAACCGTCGACCGGCCTGATCGATGTCGGCGAAGACGACTGTGAGAAATCGTATTCGACGCCCATCAGATACATGACGCAGGCTTCCATGACACCGGAATGGCGGACCGTCTCACTCGACCAGAGGACATAGGCGACAGCTTCCGGGTACGATCCGTTCTCCCGATAGCCGTCAAGGATCTCTTTCGCCAGTTTCTGGCCGATCCTCTGAGCGGCCTCCGTCGGCATGGATGACGGATCGAACGTCACGAAATTGCGGCCGGTCGGCAGGACGCCCGGATTTCTGACAGGATCGCCCGAACCGCCCGGGGAAATGAATCCGCCGTTGAGCGCATGGATCAGCTGATCCGTCTCCTGCGTCGATTCATTTAATCCGTCAGCATACTGCGCCGCTTTTCCGAGATCTGAAGAAACAGCGCTGTCCGGCGACAATCCTGCATCTTCCTGCGCGGCCTGAGCGGATTTTCCGTCGATGATGACAGCGCGGATAAGTTCGGACGGCAGTTCTTCCCTGTATGAAACGCCCGATGCGTCGGCTGCCTTTTCAACATCATCCGCATAGGAACTGCCGAGCATCATCCGGAGCGTGCTGACGAGCGCATCTCCTTCCGGAGACGTTCCGAGGACATGGAGACCGTACGGCATGGCTGATCTCCTGATCTTATAGACGACATCATCCAGCTCATCGATGAAAACCGCAAAATTCTCATCGTCCGCAAAAGAGACATCATCAGCGATGTCTTCCGGAAGATCTGTGTCGCCTCCGGCTCCTTCAGGACTTTCATCCGCTGTGATCTCGTCATCTTCCGTCAGCGGGATGAGATGTTCGACAAGACTCATATCCAGAGAACTTCCGAGATTGAGATCAAGCGTCCGTTTCAGGATCATCCGGCCGTATTCTTCTTTAAGATCCGCATCTTCGGCCGTTCTGAACTGTTCGATGAGCGCCGCAAGATCCGCATAATCGCCGTACAGATCCGCTTCGGTGATCGCCGGCGTCAGATGGTCGACGATGACCGCATTTCCGCGGCGTTTTGCCTGAATGCCTTCGGAAAGGCCGTCGACGATGTAATAATAAACGACAGGAATGCCGCCGTGCATCAGACAGGGCCAGTCATATGCCGAAAGGCCTGTCTCTTTTCCGGGAAGCCATTCCTGGGTACCGTGCCGTCCCATGTAAACAACGGCATCCGCTCCGAAACCGCCTTCTTCTTCAGAATGCTGCAGCCAGGCATAAAAGGCGATGTACTGGTGCGTCGGCACAAGCGAACCATCGTGATAGAGCGTGCTGTAATCCGTGAACTGTCCGCGGGCCGGCTGCGGCGCCAGGATGACGCGTCCACGATCTTCATCGTCTGCCGTTCCGGCAGAAATATCGACCATCGGAATGACGATATATTTCCCGGAATCATTTTTCCACGTCATGAGATCTCCCGGGGCTTTTCCCCACTGATCGATGACAGCCTGCTTTTTCGCATCTTTATCGGGATCGTCGAGGAAGAATTCATCGAACCATCTTTCGTAGGTCTCCTCCGGGATCAGAACGACTTTGCCTGATCTCACCGCCGTTTCAAGCTGTCCGGGCGCCCATGCGCCGATATTGTACCCGTATGTCAGGAAAGCCTCGACGAGTTCTTCTTCACTGAGACCCGCCTCTTCACTGACACTGTATCCTTCTTCTCTCATCCTGTCCGCAAGAGCGGCAATGCTTCCTGCGACGTCGAGATACGATGCGCTGATGCCGGCTTTTCCGCCTTCATGGTCATAATAGATGACTGCAACGCGTTTGTTTCTGTTTTCCGTTTCTCTGAGGTTGAGATAGCCGTCTATTCTGTCGGCAAGATATCTGATCTGCTCAGGAACACTGAAATAACCCTCAACGCCGTCACGCGTTTCTGCATATCCGATCGTGACCGGATCGATCTCGCCGAGGGCTTCCGGTCTGTAATACCGGTTCATGTTCTTCGAATAACCGTTCGATGAATTTTTCCATTCTTCAAGCGACATGTTGACAACGGTCGCGCTGATGACCGGGACATCGAATTCTTCCGGATCGAACGGGATGCCGCTGAGGAAACGGTTGCAGGAGATAACAGAATCAACGATGGGTTCTCCGTCTTTTGAGAAGTATTTCGGACCCATTTCAGTCGCCGTCGATGAATAAAGGAAAACGGGGATGACGTTGAGACCGCGCGCCTCCAGTTCATGGACGAGGCTATCCATCGGCCCGACTTTTGCAGGATAATAGCTGCTGTAGAACATGATGCCGACAGTACCGTTGTTCTCATCGTAGGCATGTCCGTCCGTCCGGTTCCCGTACCAGGCAAGATATTCGTCAAGTGTCTCATAAACGATCTTCGGCGAGTCCGGATGGTAGACGGCATTGTCCGGGAGACTGTGGGCCGGCGCGGCTTCAAACTGACAGCCCCTGAAATCGTTGAGCATCTTATAGATCATCTGTTCCAGGTTTCCGCGGTCGTAACCTGTATTCGAGAAATAACTGTAAAGCTCGGTCTTATAGGAAGAAGGACTGAATTCCGAAGGGATTGTGCTTTCCAGGTAATCGATGAAGACTGTATCCGTGACGTTGCTCACAACAATGACAGGTGAATAATCATAGCCTTCCGCAGCAGCTTTTTCTTTGGATATGTTGTAGAGTTCTGTCACGATCGGCCCGCGGACAGACGTATTGATCATGTTGATGTAGACGATATCCGCTTTTTCCATATCGTCTCTGAGCTGTGAATAAAGCGGCTCTTCGCCGATGTCCGTCAGCGTCGTCTGATAGTGCGAAAGTATGATGTGTCCGTCCGGGTCCTGTGAAAAGCCGTTCCTGAGAAGGTCTTCGACAGCCGGCATCTGATAAGTGCATCCCGTGATGATGACCACATGCATGTCTTCCGTCACGGCCGGACCCTGAGGATCTTTGATCTTTATTTCTTTCCGGAGAACCGAGGATTCACCGTCATCGTTTTTCGCAATGATCGTCAGTTCATACGTCCCGTAGGGCAGGTTTTCAAAAGCATATGAACAGAAAAGAGACTGCGGATCATACTGCGTGCCGGTACTCGACGTGTTGTAACTGTGCGGGAGAGGTGTTCTGTTTTCCGGGAAAAGCGTCACGGACGAAACAAAACCGCTGCCGGTCAGGGAAACTTCCGTTTCCGAAAAGCCCAGCGCCATCCATTCGGCGCTGACGGTGTTTCCTTTATTTCCGTCATTTCCTTCGCCGCTGTTTCCTTCATTTCTGTCATTTCCTTCGCTGTCATTTCCTTCATCCGGTCCTGTCACTTTCAGGTCTGTCATGAACAGGGACGGTCCCTGAAGAAGATACCATGTGTTATTGTTTTTGACAGGCGTTGAAAGAATGATCGTCTGACTGTCTTCTGAGATGCCCGGCATTTCCGGTTCTGTTGTGATCAGTTTTTCATAAATGCTGTCAAGGCGCAGATCTCCTGCATCGCATCTGACCGTCATCGGCGTCAGATTCGCAGGGCTTTCGAAGATCACAGGGCCGCTTTCCGTCATTTCATAAACGCCCGACGCGTTGACAGTCAGATCGGTCGCATAAATGCGGTAGGTCGTTCCCGATGCGCTCATTTTCCAGTAATAAAAAAGCGTATAATTTCCGTCAGGCGCCGCGATTTCGGGAACCGTCGGGGATGAAACGTTTCCCGTCACCGCCAGCAGACGGAAGCCGTCCGCCGGTTCCTGACCGGCTTCTGATGCGGGCATCATTCCGAAAACATCCGGCATCACCTGCGATAATGATTCTGTTCCTTCCGTCAGCGCCGTTCCGGCCGCAGACAGCCGATCATCGATCACTTCTGCGCAGACCGCCGGCGGAAATACCGACGTCATCAGAAGGGCGAGTGCGATCAGCAGGATCGCCTTCCTCAATGGCCCCGGATTTCCGTTTCCCTGAATCCCGCCGCGTTTTCCGCTTCCGTGAATTCCGTTTCTCATATCTGTTTTCATATTAATACTCTCAATGTTGATCATGATACAGACAACTGTCCAAAAAGTATCCCGATCGGCAGAACCTCTGTTTTCGGTATCGAATGCCGTCCTGAAATCTTGCTGCCCGGATTTTTCGGAAAAAACGGCAGGGATCATTTTCCGATCCCTCAGCCGGCCGTGAATATCATCCGGGAAACTTAAAAAATAATGATTTGTCAGATACATTATAACAGTCTGTGGTGTCTATACAATCAACAAAACTTGTATTAATATCCGCTTAATCTGCTTACGATCGTTAGCTGAAAAACTAAAATGCTTTCGTTTTTCCATTTCCCGGGAAAATCAGGCATCTGAAAAATGAAAAACTGCTGCCGAAAAACAAAACGGTACGATGCTGAAAAACAAAACGGTACGATGCTGAAAAACGAAATGGTGCGATGCTGAAAAACGAAAAGGTGCGATTCTGAAAAACAAAAAGGCGTGATTCTGAAAAACAAATGGCGCGATGCTGAAAAACAACGGTGCAATGCTGAAAAACGAAAAGGCGCGATGCTGAAAAACAAAACGATACGACGCTGAAAAACAAAAAAAGTACGATGCTGAAAAACAAAAAGGCGCAGGTGTCATCGACACTCTGCGCCTTGTGATCATATTTCTGATTCTGTCCGTTTTTCAGAAATCATCCTTTTTCCGGACATCTCTGACGATATCCGTCTTTCCCGTCAGTCTTGCAAACGTTCCTGCAGTCGTGAATACCTGTTCTCTCTTGCCCTTTTTATTGATCAGGGTTCCGATGAACACGAAGAGAAGGGCAATGAATGTGCCGGAAAGATTCGTGGAAACAAGGACGATACATCCGATCATGCAGAAAACGGAGGCAATAAGACTCTGAAAGGCTCCTTTCCTGTATGAGAGATACCCTGTCCTGTGAAAGATCCTGAGATCGCGGTACGTCATGAGAAGCATGGCCGTAAAGGCAAAAAAACAAAGAAACAGCGCCATCATCGTGGCATAAGTCTGAAGATCCGTATTATCCGCTCCTGGATTTCTGAGATCCGGAAATTCCGGGATTTATATCCGCCGGTCACATCCGGCCGGCTGTTCACTGATTTTCCCGGGATCTGTCTTTTTCCTGAAACCGTCTGTCAATATTCACGATTCCGGACAGTTTTCACCGGGCGGTTTTCCATGTCATTTAAACACAGGATAAGATTTATAACATTTCTCCCGGTATTTCTCATCTGTTCACAAAGTAAGATCCTTTGAGTTCACTGAGTGCGAACTGACATTGTAAACTGATATTGTAAACTGGCATTGTAAACTGGCATTGTAAACTGGCATTGTAAACTGACATTGTACGATCTGTTTCTTCACATTTATCTTTCCGGAGTCATATCCATGGTACATGTTTCGATCATTATGGGATCCGAGTCTGACAGGGGCATTGCAGACAGAGCCGTTTCCGTTCTTGAAAAGACCAAATACACATACGAAGTCGTTGTGATCTCCGCTCACAGGAACCCTGACGAACTCGAAGAATACATCAAAAAAACGGATGCGCTTGTTTTCGTCACGATCGCCGGCCTGTCCGCAGCTCTTCCTGGCGTCGTTGCCTCCAGAACGAAAAGACCCGTCATCGGCGTCCCCGTCAGCGCCAAACTCGGCGGTCTTGACGCGCTTTTATCCATCGTCCAGATGCCGCCCGGCGTTCCGGTCGCCTCCGTCGGCGTCGACAACGGCGCGAACGGCGCGCACATGGCCGTCCGCATTCTCGACCTTCTGAACCTTGATGCTTAAATGCAGAAACGGCGAGGCAGGCATCATGTCTGCGCCGCCGTCTCCTTTTATCAGTCAGCATCGTTTCCGTCATCATTTTCAGGATCGTTTCCGTCATCATTTTTATGTGACAGGATCTCTTTTTTATCAGTCGGTCCTGACAATTCCCGCCTGACGGAAAATCGACAAAAGCATCTTACGGAAAGACGTCATTCCCTCAGCCGGATCGGGCGTTTCTGTTTTCTCTTCGGTCAGTCCTTTTTCGATCAGGTACATCCTGACAGATTCGCCTGTCGTCTCGTTCGTCACATACAGAGAACCGTTGTCGGACGCTGCCAGCGCCGTCCTCCTTTCCTCTTCGGAAAGTGTCGTCACATTCATGCGCGTGTCGTTTTCGTAACAATCGGAATCTTCCATACCGTAATAGATGCATCCGTTTTCCCGGTACATGAGCAGAACCGCCCCTCTGTTGACCGGCGGTCCTGATCTTTGAAAAATGACCGGCAGATCCGGCAGATCATTTTCTGCGGCATATGATGATGTTATTGACGCAACGGTGTCCATCCGCTCAAAAAAATCGACATCATATGCTCTTTCAGGATCATAGACGCGGATGACAAGATAATCCGGGCAGAATGAATTCTCCGGCAGACCGATCCCGGAAACAAAACACGAACGGACGATGCTGTCATGATCGTTTTTCCAAAGATACGCATCAAGCAGCCCGGAATCATTCAGATTTTCAGAAAACGCGCGGAGACGCGCATTATATTCATCTCTTTCTTCCGCCGACTCAAAATCCGTCCTGTACGTTCCGTAAACCGCCAAAACCCTCCGGTTGATCAGTACTTCCCCGGGAAAACCGTTTCTTCCGGCCTCCGGGTTTTCGATATGCGGGGAAAATAATCCGACATTTACGATCCGGTCCTTGGTCAGTCCGTTTTCAACAAGATATTTTCTGACAGTCTCACTCGTCGTTTTATCCGTGACATGCAATGATCCGTTTTTGACGGCTTCCGTTGCCGAACGTCTTTCATTTTCGGAAAGCGTTGTAACGTTGAGACGAACATCGCTGCTTCCGTCCGGACCGGTCAGAATATAATATTCATATCCGTTGATCCGGATCATCTTCTCTGACGGCGGAAACTCGTTTTGCGGCGGTGTGTCATCGCCCGGTATGAACGTCGTCAGGTGCGTTTCATCTGAATCGATCCCGATGCCGCCGACCGTTCCGCCGATGATCAGAAGAACGAGAACGGCGGTCAGCAGACAGAAATAATTTCTCATATAAGGCTCTCCCGTAAACTTTTTTATATGATCGGTCAGCCGAACGGAAAATCAATGTCCGTCACTTTCCTGTTTCGGGGTCATCCTATATAATTGTTCTTTCAATATATATCACAACACGGCCGGATTTTCCGGATCAAGTCGTCATGTCGGATATCCTGCATATTATCTTATCGTATTGTATTCGGGTTCAGACAGACCCGGCCTGCCGGAAGGCTGTTTTGTCAGGGGAATAAAAGCTGTCGCCGAAAAAAAACGTGTGATGCGACAGCAATACATGTCCGCCGGCTGCATTTTAATGCCTGCTGCTTTTATGCGCCGAAGTAAAAATGTTTCCGGCGAAAGTCCGGGAAATGTTTCCCGACGAAAGTCAGAAAACATTTCCGGCTGCTGTTCATTTTTCCGTGTAATAGTAATTTCCGGATTCTTTCTGTTCGCGGTCGAGTCTCGACATATAGTTGTTGACTCTCGGGCGTTTGGTGTCTTCATCTCTTCTGAACGTGATGTCGAGATTCGCGAGGAATCTGTTCATGCCGTCTTTCATGCTCATCGGCGCGTTGGCGATGCCGCTCACGGCAGGTTCGCCTTCAAAGACGATGAGGCGTTCGCTGATCATGTCGATGACATAGATATCGTGGTCGACGACCATGGCCGTCTTGCTGTTGTTTTCCGCGAAACGGCTGATGACTTTTGTGACATTGGCGCGCTGTTCGACATCGAGGTGGGCGCTGGGCTCATCGAGAATATAGAAATCGGCTTTCTGACCGAGACAGGCGGCGATCGCCACACGCTGAAGTTCACCGCCGCTCAGATCTGTCAGAAGGCTGTCATAGAGGCGTTCCAGATCGAGCGGTTTTGCGATCTCGACCTGATAATAGCTGGAACCGAATGTGTTGTCGATGCGGGCCAGGAAATCCCGGACCTTGATCGGCTCTTCTGCTTTGATGTACTGCGGCTTGTAGGATATTTTCGCCGCCACGTCGAGTTCTCCGCCGTCCGGCTTGATGACGCCTGCCAGAACCTTGACGAACGTCGATTTTCCTGTTCCGTTCGGGCCGACGATACCGAGAACTTCGCCTTCCTTGATCACGCCGCCGGAAGCTTTCAGAGAGAATGAATCGCCGTATGACTTTGTGAACTGATCGTAAGTCAGGACCGTTCTGACATCCGGACCGTCTCTGGGCGGGTGCGTCTCAAAACGGATCGCTTCTTCACGGATACGCATGTTTTCTTCCGGCAGGAAGCCTCTGATATACTGGTTGATGCCGACGCGGACTGTTTTGGGAAGCGTCACGACACCGTATCCGCCGGGCTGTCCGTAGGCCACATGGACCGTGTCGGCCAGCATATCCAGAAGCGCCAGATCGTGCTCGACAACGAGAACGGCTTTTTCCTGAGCGATCTCCTGGATCAGGCGCGCCACGTTGATCCTCTGGTAGATATCCAGATACGGACTCACTTCGTCGAAGAAATAGAAATCGGCTTCTTTGGCGGCGCAGGCGGCAACAGCCACTTTCTGAAGTTCACCGCCGCTGAGGTCCTGAATGTTGCGGGAAAGGATGCTTTCCATGTCGAGCCTTTCGACAAGCATGTCAAGTCTGCCGCTCGTGTTCGATTTCTCCAGAAGGTCTTTCGTTTTTCCTTTGAATGCCTTCGGGATCAGATCGACATACTGCGGTTTTTGGGAAGCGCGCAGTTTTCCTTCGGACGCCGTTTTGAAATAATCGTAAAGCGCCGTTCCTGAATACCGTTTAAGGACAGTCTCCCAGTCACCTGTCTTTTCGCCGAAGTTCGGAATGAGCGTCCCCGAAAGGATCTGAACGGACGTCGATTTTCCGATACCGTTCGGACCGAGGATACCCGTCACTTTTCCTTTCTGCGGCACCGGAAGGCCGTAGAGCGCAAAGCCGTTCTGACCGTAGCGGTGGACAGGCTCTGTCAGCGATTCCGGCAGACCGATGATCATGATCGCATCGAACTGACATTTTTTGACGCAGATACCGCAGCCGACGCACAGTTCTTCGGAAATGATCGCTTTTCCGTCATCGCCGAAAACGATCGTCTCGTCACCTGTTCTCACGCGCGGGCAGTACTTGGCGCACTCCTGACTGCATTGGCGCGGCTGGCATCTGTCTTTATTTAAAATAGCTATTCTGCTCATTTTTTTCCCTTTATGGTCGATGATAACGCTCTGCCCGAGATGTCAGCAGAACTGATTAATGAAATAATTGTGAAAATCACATGAAATCAACATAAAATCAATATGAAGATCTATGAAATCAACATGAAATCAATATGAAGATCAGCATGAAATCAACATAAAACCAACATGAAAATCAACATAAACATCAAAAGAAAACACGGGATCAAAAAAGAAAACCGCAGGCATCAAAAAGAAAACCGCGGGATCAAAAAAGAAAGGCAAAACCCGGTCTCAGGTTCTGCCTTTTCCGTCCTGCCGCGCTTTTCCGGTCAGCTGCCGAGACCGAAAAGACTTTCGAACAGTGATTTTTTGCGGACTTCTTCTTCAGGCACAGGCGTCAGATCCAGTTCGTAGATCTTTGCTTTGACATAACTTTCATTATACGACCTTGAATCAACGACCGCTCTGATATAGGTATATTTTCCGTCGACATTGTCCGTAAAGCTTCCTTTGTAGACTGTATCCGTTTTGCCGTCGGACGACGGTGAGATCGTGACCGGTGTTGCATTGCTGAAATCGATCCGGCTTCTTCTGGCTGCTTCTTCGTCGAGGATGACATAAGAGACGACGGCTTCGCGGTCGAGAGCAAACGTGACTTCATTTGTCGCGTTGTCGAAAGCAGGCTCTTCGACCCAGGCGGGCGCGCCGACATTCAGAAGGAATGCCCACATGAGGACACAGTAGATGATGACAAGGGCGGCATTTCCGAGCCATTCGACCCCGCGTTCCGGAAGATCAAGCTTCAGGACAGGATACAGGACTCTCCGCTGGATGTAATAGGCGATGATCGCCGCAACGGCCAGGACAAGGAACCAGACGAGCGTCACGGCCGTTCCCAGAGCCATATAGGCAACGGCGCCGGCGCCGAATCCGAGAAGGATCGCGATCAGAAGCTTCACCACGCCCTGCTGATATTTTCTCTTTTTTTCTTCGGGCGTCAGGACCGGCCGGCTGCCGGCTGCCTGGCCCGTCTCAGCAGGCTGAGGCTGATCCGCTGCAATTTCAGACTTCTTTTCCTTAACATCTTTCGACATGACATGTCTCCTGAGAATGGCAGAGAACAGGAACCGGCAACGCCGGCAGACCGGCAGATCCGGAAAAATCCTTTCTCTGAAGTGAATCGGTTTGGAGTAACAACAAACGGATTATTTATATAGATAACTCTTCTGCCGCTTTCAGTCATTTTCCGGCATCGTGCACATTGAAAATATTCCTGATCTGCGACAGAGACATGGCCTCGTGTCCTTTCTGCCTGAGATGCGCTGCGAATCTGTCGGGTCTGCTGCCTTTATTCGGATGATAGACGACCGTCAGTTCCGGATCGCAGTCGTCGACCATCGATGAGAGACCGTCTGCGTCAAGATGGTCGCTCATGCGGATATTGGGATACGGATAATCCCGGCGGCATGTCAGGACAAATCTCCTGTACGAAGACGGCAGGTATGAAAGAGACGGCGGCGGCACGATCAGGAGATCTTCGCCGTCATTTTTTCTTCTGTCTGTCAGGCTGACCGTCTCCAGGTCGCCGCAGTTCTCAACGAAGCATTTTGTCAGTTCAGCCGTTTTTTCACTCATGAAGATCGGCCCGTCGTATCCGATTTCGCGGAGGAGGGACACGGCTTTCTGTGCTTTTCCGAAATCGTAGGCGCCGAAGGCGATCTTTGTCCTGCCCGCGTTTTCGGAAACGATTTCTTCAAAAAGGCGGATGTCTTCCGAAAAATGACAGGAAGGATCGTCCGGATCGCCGTAGCTCGCTTCCGTGATGAGGACATCGCATTTCGGCAGATCGGCGGCGCATTTCACATCGCCTGTCACCAGGATCTTCGTTCCGACATCGTTTTCCCACATGAATGCGCAGGATCCGGGCGTATGATAGACGGGGATCGTTCTGACGCGCGTGCCTTCGATGCTGACGGTCGATCCGGTCACAAAACGGTTGCCGCAGAATTCTTTTTCATATCTGATCTCGAGCGCCTTCGCCGTTTCGTAAGAGCACCATGCTTTTTCCGAGTTCATCGTCGATTTTCCGAAATGATCCGAGTGGGCGTGCGTGATCAGATACGCATCCGGCTGTACTTTTCCGGGCGTCCGGCTCGTATCGACGGCAAAATCCCGGATGATCCCGTCCTCATCCCTGAAACGCACGCAGAGATGCGGTTTCATCCCCGAAGCCCCTTTTATCCGGTAGATCACGACACCGGCCTGCGCCAATTCTTTCGTATACATGTTCGTCGCCTGATTTTTCTCCCGGCGGGATCTCTCCCGGCCGGATGATCATTCCGGAGATCTCCCGGCTTATATCGGTTTTTATCTGCTGAAAATACAATATTATATATACGTCCTGCTTTTCCGGAAAATACGTCGCGGTTCTCATCATTTATGAAAACCGGAAAACAGATGCAGCTTAAAAACAGGATTCTTTTTTATCCGCCGGACGCCCGGTTCCGGGCAATATCCGGCGAAACATATCGGCCGGACTGTCGGTCTTCCGGCGGATCCCGCATCGGAAATCCGTTATCTTTCTGTCGGACGGTCTTGTTTTTCCGGAAGCGCTGTTTCCGAAGATGCCCGGTCTGATCAGTCTCGTACGCCCTTTGACGCCTTTTCCTGAGAAGTCGGCTGTCACGGTGCCGGCCGCGATCATTTTGTTCAGGATCTCATAATATCTCGTGTAGCCGATATCCGCTTTTTCCGAAAATCTGTCAAAAAGATCGCCGGCAGTGATCTCGCCTTCTTTTTCAACGATCTCCAGAATAAGTTTCTCATGGGCGGAAAGCGTTTCGAGAAGACGGTCATGATAAACCGTCCTCGACGCGGCATAGGCCTTTTCCACATCTTCTTCCGAGATCGTTCTGGAAGATCTTTTTTCCGCATTCATGCCGGATCTTTTGAGAAGATCCATGCCCGACCTGAGGTCGCCCGTTTCTGCGACATGGCGGACAATGCAGCTTCTGACATCATCTGAAACGACACCAGGGTAAAAACCATTCCGGATGCGGTCGCTCAGGATGTCATCGATCTCTCTGAGACTGTACGGCCTGAATTCGATCTCCTCCGGCAGATAGACGGAACTTACACGCTGATCGAATCCGTAAATGACGGCCGGGTCATTGACGATCGTCATAACGCCGATACGCGACCCCGGATACTGTTCATGAGCCCTGAGAAGAGAATACATGACTTCATTCGCGTTCCCTTCATAAAACAGATAATTGATATCGTCCAGAACGACGATGAGCGTCCTGTCCGTCTCAATGAGTTTTCCGATGAACTTTTCGAATATCCTGTTGAACGAAACGCCCGAACCCGGCGGCGCAACGCCCATGATGGCCCGGTAGATCCTCGACACGACGGCAAAGCGCGTCGAATCGATCTGACAGTTCACTTTGACCATGATCACATGATCCGCATACGGCAGGAAATCTTCGATGACTTTCTTCGCCGCCGACGTTTTGCCGGTGCCGGGCGGTCCGTAGAGAAGACAGTTCAGAGGTCTGACATTTCTGAGCGCCGGTTTCAGGGCATAGCGGATCGCGTCAAGCTGCTCGTCCCTGTGCGGGAAATACGGCGGCAGGTAATCAAGCTCAAAAATTTCCGGCTCCCGGAAGATCGTTTCATCCCACATGAGCATATTTCTGTCTGTGTCTGTCATCTGCATCCCGGCGTTTCTTCTTCGAAACAGTTTTTCAAAATCAGTTCAAATCGGTTTTAAATCAGTTCTGAATCCGTTCAAAATCATTTCAAAATCATTTCAAAATCATTTCAAAATCATTTCAAAATCATTTCAAAATCATTTCAAAATCATTTCAGAACAGCCGGAAAATTCCGGCATTCGTTTTCATACATGTTTTCTCATTTTAACTTTTCTGATGATATCCGGCCGGTTCTGCCGGGGCCGCCAATTTACGAACGGGGAACCATTTATATTTAATGTCTGAGCTTTTAATTGTCACTATGTCGCAGTCTGAGAGTTCTGCCGTATCTGCCGGTTCTGCTCAGAAATCCGGTTCTCTTCAGGAGTCTGTTTCCGGTCAGGCGTCCGGATCCGCTCCTGTTCCGGAGACCGATGCCGAATCCGTTCCGGCATCCGGGCCGGATGTTTCCGGAGATGCGTCTGATTTCAGCTATACGACCGGAGACGTTCTGGCGGCATCTGCCGGCGGTTTCATCGGCGCGATCTTCAGATATGTGATCATTACGCTCTGTCTCTATCATTTTTTCACGATCTCTCCGTTTTCGGATTCAGCCATCTCTTTCCTTTTTTTTACGGAAATGTTTCCGGATTCTCAGACGATGCTTGCCGATCTCAACATCTCCGAGGAGACCGGGATCTTCGTCGTCAATCTTCTCGGCTGTTTCCTTCTTGTCTTCGTCATCGCCGACGTTTTCGTCATCCGGATCCCTCTCGCCTCAAAGATCTTCGGCGAACTCGGCCTTCTGACGGCCGATATCTCTGTTTACTTTTCCGGGACAGGCATCCATTACCGGGGGACTTTTGCTGAATTCTTCGTCGACACGTTCTCCCATACCTTATCCGCATTGGAATCCGAGATCGCTTATCTCCTGCCCATCTTTCTCCTGGCGGAGATCATCCTCGGCCTGATCGCCTTCGCTTCCGGAAACATTATCCCCGACCTGATCTTCCGGAAAGCGGAAAAACTGAAACGGCTGATCGTCCAGGGACACGTTGACGGCTCGGTCTATTCCGGAAACCCCGGCTATCTCATCAAGGTCTACGGCGACGAAAACACGGACAATGTAGCCGTCAGATCCGATCACAGGAAACACAAAAAGGCCGCTGCCGGAGAGCAGAAAACGGCCGCCGCCGGAGAGCCGGAAACAGCCGCTGCCGGAGAGCCGGAAACAGACGCCGCCGGGGAGCCGGAAACAGCCTGCGCCGAAAAATCCGGAACCGCCGACGCCACAGAACAGGACACAGCCGTCACCGGAATAAAAGGAGACGATCTGTCCGGCCGCAACGATGAATCCGATGAATCATATGAACCGATCAGGATCATCCGGAAGAGGGGTGAATAAGATGCCCGATATCGACATTCCTGAACTGATCACAGTCCTGTCATCGCTCATCATCGTCGGCATCGGCGGCGCCGTCGGCGCAGGTACCCGTTTCGTCGCCGGGAAAAAGATGAAGATCCTTCCGACGACCCTGCCGGTCGGCACGCTCGTCATCAATATCGTCGGCACATTCCTCTCAGGATTCTTTTCCGTTCTTGTCTCCGGAAATATCTCCCTTTTCCTGATCACGGGATTCTGCGGCGGCTTTACGACTTTCATCACGTTCTCGTCAGATACATTTGTCCTGATCCGGATGAAAAGGTATACCCATGCCTTCTTCAATGTCTTCGTTAACGTGGCCGGCTGTCTTCTCGGAATGAATGCAGGATTTGTCGCAGCAGGGTATCTCCTGTCCTGAAAAATGTCCGGAGAAGCCATCGTCTGAAAACCATAACAGTGAGGACCATCTGATGGAAACCATCGCGTAAAAACCATGGTGGTAAGAACCATCTGATGGAACCCATCGTGTAAAAACCATGGTGGTAAGAACCATCTGATGAAAACCATGGTGATGAAAACATCCTGTTCTGAACATCACCATGATGAAAAAAAAGCCGGAATCAGTCCGCCTGATGCGGACGATCCTGTTTTCCGTTTTTGTCTGCGGCCGGACACTTCTGCGAATCTCCGGCCGTTTTCGTCAGAAGACCTGCTGCTCAGATGTCTTCCGGCGGGATCGTTTCAAGTTTTCCGAGAATGCTCCAGATAAGGGTTCCGGTGTGCATCGGGAGATTCGGATCAGAGCTGACTTCTGAAAGGATGGATAAGCTCCGGGTCGTTCTGAGGAACAGGGGCTTGTCATCTTTTTTGAGGATCTCGATGATTTCAGTTACGGATTTTCTGATGTTTCTGGGAACAGAAGTATCGTTGTTGATCATTTCAAGTTCATTGATGCACATATTGATTGTTTCTGCATGTTCTTCCGCTGACATGATAAACCACCTGAATGACTGACGCCGCCGCGCCGGCAGGACCGACGCCCGTGACTGATCAGCCGTTATGATTTTATGAATGCGCTCTGCCGTTCTCCGTTCCCGGAGAACCGACGGCTGAAAATAAGGTTGCGGGAAACATAAAACCCGCGGCACTGCGTTCTACATAGGCTCTTTTTATTTATACCTGTTTCGAGAAACACGGGAAATCAGGAAGACTGAGCATCACAGAAACTTCACTCCCGTGCCCTTTCACTTCCCCTTCACTTCCCCTTCACTTCCCTTCACTTCCCTTCACTTCCCTTCACTCCCATGCACCCCCACTCCCATGCCCCTTCACTCTCCCGTCCGCGTCTCCTTCTGTCTCCTTCTGCCTGTCTCGCCGGCGCGGGACATGAGACGGAAACAGAAACATTTTTAGGGATTACTTTCATAATTCAGGGGCAATTCTCACAGACAGAATGAAAAACGACCCGAATCAAAAACGTCCCGTAAATTTTAGGAAATGATAATATGGATTCTGATCCGACGATTCAGAAAATGGCTCGTCTTCTTGAAATCGGTGCGACGATGCTTGCCGAACCCTGCAAAAACTGCGGCACGCCTCTTTTCCGCTACCACGGTGAAATGATCTGCCCGGCCTGTTCGGAGATTTCCGGCATATCTTCTCCGTCCGCATCAGGAGCCTCGTCTCTCAAAAATGCGCCGGTCGCCGTTTCCGCGATGAAACCTGCTGTCCGCAGGCAGGATCCGGCATCAGCCTCCCCTTCACCGGCCGAACCCGGACCCCGCCGCTCTGAACAGAAAGAAGGGTCCGAAAAGAAATACGATGAATACGAAAGTGTCCGCGCCCACTTCGTCCCGGAAAATGCGCAGGATCTCCGCGATCTCCTTCTGACGAAGGTCGCGTCCCTTGCCGAAGACATCCAGGACGAAAAAGACCCGCGCCGCATCGCCGAATATTTCGACCTGATCGAAAAAGGACTGATCCTTGTCGAAAAAATGAACAACATGTCATAACGGAATGATTCCGGAAATATGAAAAAAGGGATTCCTGACAGGAGTCGGGGATCTCTTCATATTTTACACAGTCCGTTTTCCGATGCATCCTTCTTAATCTGACTGCCTTGTCTGACTGCCTTGTCTGACTGCCTTGTCTGACTGCCTTGTCTGACTGCCTTGTCTGACTGCCTTGTCTGACTGCCTTGTCT
>JAGAEB010000099.1 GCA_017613335.1 Methanosarcinaceae archaeon | reverse complement strand
CCGATGATGCCGTAGCCGAGCACGATACTGATGACGTAGGCGAACGGGATCTCGATGACGGTCCTGAGAAGGATCGTGACGAAAGACCATTTACCCAGACCGGCGCCCTGGAAAAGGGAACCCGTCAGCACGTTTGCCGGAAGGATCAGGTAGAAGACGAACATCACCCTCAGGAAGTAGACGATACTGTCATACAGATGAACCGATCCGTCGCTCATCGTAAAGATATATGTGATCGGGCCGGCCAGCGCTGTAATGATGATCGCCGCGACCAGTTCAAAGAGGAAACCCACTTTGAGGGAATAGTAGTAAATATCCTTCATCTTGCGGATATTCTTCTCACCGTAGGAAACACCGACAAGCGACGTCAGACCGGCGGCAAGACCCAGGAGCGGCATGATGCCGATGGAAATGATGCGCCAGCCGGTCGTAAACGTTGCCGTTCCGTCCGTGCCGGCGATGATGAGGATGATCGAATTCAGAAGGATCATCGAGAGAGACATCGTGATCTGAGAGACGGATGCCGGAATGCCGATATCGACGATGTCTTTCAGGATCGGCTTCTCGAATCTGAATTTCCTGAACGTTGTCTGCACATAAGTGTCTTTTCTGATCAGGAGCCAGTAGATGATCGGAACGGCCGAAATGACGATCGAGATCGCGGTCGCATAAGCCGCGCCATTGACGCCCAGTCCCAGACCGAAATCATAGATGAAGATCGGATCGAGAACGATGTTGAGGATGACACCTGCAAGCGTGGCGTACATGGCCCTCTTCGTGTCACCTTCGCCTCTGAGGATCGAATTTCCGACGTTTCCGACAAAGATGAAAAGGGAAGACGCGATGAGGATATTCGTGTAGTCCGCAGCCAGTTTCGTCAGGACTTCATCCGTTCCCATGGCTTCATAGATATCGCCCATAAACGGAATAAAGACCAGAAACACAAGACTGCAGAGAACTGAAAGAACAAAGGCGTGCGCAGAAATGCGGCTTGCCTTATCCTGATCCCTCTCGCCGATGGCGCGTGAAATGCCCGAACCGGCACCCACGCCGATACCCATCGAAATGCCCATCATGATCATGAAATACGGAAAAGCAAGACCGACAGCGGCAAGAGCGTCAGCGCCGATCCCCGAGACCCACAGCGTATCCGTCACATTATAGATCGACTGGAAAACGAGGGAAATGATGACCGGGATCGAGATCTTGATCAGGGCTTTTTTCGGGTTTCCGATCAGATCCCTGACGCCGGACGTCATGCCGGCAGACGTTTCAGGACTTACGGTCTCCTGCTGATTGTTCTGTTCAGTCATTTTTGAATCCTTCTTTACTTTTCAGATTCCTTATCTTTCAGATTCCTTATCTTTCAGATTCCTTATCTTTCAGGTCTTTCTTATCTTCAGATCATTGTTTCATTTTCGGAAAATATCTGTTTACAATATTCCGGATAAGACATCTGAACATTTCTTTATGTCATATAACCTTTTTCATGAATCCCGGCAGAAACGGAATGTCTGTCCCTGTGTCGGCGGATCTGGAATACTCTGTCAGCGGCTGCTCTGTCCGGCGGTCTCCGGTCTTCCCGGACATCGATAAAAAAAGGCTTTCCCGGACGGTTTTTCCGGGAAAGCCTGCCTGACGTATGCGGAACGGTTTCCGGCTGTTTACAGGAAACGGATCGTCTCCGGCATTTCGCCGAATCTCTTTCTGAATTCTTCCGGCCAGTTCTCCATGTCGAGACCGTACTGAGAGAGGAAAGTTGCCGTCCATCTTTCGAGGCCGACACCGGAACAGCCGCTCCAGAGGGGTTCGCCGCTCTGGGATTTGACGTTGAAGCCGTTCGGATATTTGTCGCCGTTGATGGAGAGGTTCTGGAATTCGAGCCATTCGCCGTCGGGACCTCTGTACGGCAGCGGCGCTTCATAGTCGGTCGTTCCGACGCGCTGTTCCGCGGAAAGGCCGACGAGTCCTTCCTGTGCCATGAACCACGGCGTGACCCATGCTTTGCGCCATTTGAGGTCGAGGATCTCATTGAAGATGTGCATGTAGCGCTCGTGAAGCTTGTCGGCGAATTCGACGACCTGGTCCGGCGTTCCCATCCAGACGATCTCCATTCTGTGGAATTCATCGACACGCTCGATGCCGTGAATGCCGCCGCTTTCGTATCTGTGGGAAGTTCCGGAGCGGTCGAAGATTTTGATCGGAAGGCTTTCCGTTGCGATCGTCCTTCCTTCGAAGTAAGTCCAGGACGGCGGGCACTGGGCATAGCACATGCCGCCGATCGGCTCGGTGATCTTGTCTTTGATCAGGGCCGTCGGCACTTCGTGGGTGACCTTGTAATAGTCGATGACGTCTTCCCAGTAATCCGGGTCTCTCGTTTTCGGTGCGCAGACATAGTAGATCTCCGGGTAAACGCCTTTGGCGTGGCCGGAGTGTTTCCAGACGTCCCACATGACCATCTTCGGGAAGATCATTTCATTGATGCCGAGCGGCCTGATGATCTCATCGACGACGATCTGCTCGAACGTGCGGAAGAGTTTGGTCGTCTGCGGACCGTGGACCCACTGGCCGCGGCCGGCGGCGCGTCTGAGCCAGCCTCTTTTGAGCATTTCTTCAGTCGGGTCTTCGCCGTATTTGAATTCCCTGTCTTCGCTTTCCCAAAGAAGGTTCCAGTGTTCGGCTTTGGCGCCGTAGTCGCCCTGTTTGAGTTTGTCTTCAAGCAGATTGAGGATCCTGTCAGGGACCTGGTTCCTCATTTCAGCTTCGCCCATTTCGAGGTCGAGCGTGAGCATGCCGTCTGCATAGTCGACGGATCTGACGTACGGAATGTTCTTGTTCTTGAGGTCGTGGTCCGCTTCGATCCTGATCGTGAATTTCTCAGCTTCGATGCCGCGGATACCGATCCTGTAGTCTTTGCCGAGTTTCTCAGCCAGCGGTTTTTTGATCCTCATGACGGCATCGTGGGCACGGACGTATCTCCCGGAAGTGATCTCGACGATGATCGCTTTTTCATCGAGTTCCCAGGATCTGATCTTTGCGCCTTCGCCTTCCGGCGCGCCTTTCGTCAGGATCGTTTTCTCTGCATCGGCCAGGATCGCCGCGACAGCATCACGGGCGGGGGCCGGATCCGTATTTGTTTTAAGAAGTGCTTTCAGGTAGAATTCCATAAAATCACAGTCTATGACATCAATAAGCAATGAGCAGAATGATCATCCGGATGATCATTCATCATTCCGGACGGCTGTTCAGAGCCTTTGCCTCCTGCTCAGCGTCTTTCGTTGATAATGTATCCCTCAACAGATTCATTCCATATAAATTTACTATTCCCCGAATGTTCATCCCCGGATGTTCCTGAAAAACGGAAAGATTGTCCCCGATTTTCCTTTCTGTCAGCTTCTGATGCCTTCCTGTCAGCTTCTGATGCCTTTTCTGTCAGCTTCTGATGCCTTTTCGGTCAGCTTCTGATGCCTTTTCTGTCAGCTTCTGATGCCTTTTCTGTCAGCTTCTGATGCCTT
>JAGAEB010000098.1 GCA_017613335.1 Methanosarcinaceae archaeon | reverse complement strand
CCGCCGGGTCCCTGCCGGAAAAGGACGCGAGATCGTCGCCGCGCACCGCATGGAAGCGCAGAAAAAATCACAGACGAAGACGATCATCCTGACGATCGTGATGATCGGGATCGTTGCTTATTCCTTCTTTACCGGGAACCTTCTCTGGGGCATTTTCATCTGTCTTCTCTTCGCCACATTTGCCCGCCAGTTCCTCGGCCGCGACGATGCACTGATCCCGAAACTCCTCGTTTCCAATTACAACAGACAGCACGCGCCGTACATCGATGCAACGGCCGCGCACGCCGGCGCTCTTCTCGGTGATGTCCGCCACGACCCGTTCCAGTCAGGCGGTCTTGAAACCCCGGCGCACGAACGCGTCGAAGCCGGCGATATCCACAAATCCCACAGAGGCGTCCTTTTCATCGGTGAGATCAACACGCTCGGCATCGAATCCCAGCAGAGTCTCCTGACGGCGCTCCAGGACAAAGAATACGCGATCACAGGTCAGTCCGAAAGAAGCTCCGGCGCTCTCGTCAAAACGGAGCCGGTTCCCTGCGACTTCATCATGGTCGCCGCCGGAAACATGGATGCTCTTGAAAAAATGCACCCGGCACTCCGTTCCCGTATCAAAGGTTACGGCTACGAGATCTATATGCGCGACTCCATGCCGGATACCCCGGAGAATGAAGCCAAATACATCCGCTTCGTCGCGCAGGAAGTCATGAGAGACGGCCACATCCCGCATTTCGATCAGGGCGCTGTCAAAGAGATCATCCGCGAAGCCAAGAGACGCTCCGGCCGGAAAGGTCACCTGACGCTCCGCCTGAGAGACCTCGGCGGCCTTGTCCGTGTCGCAGGCGACCTGGCCCGCGCAGAAAACGCATCTGTCGTGACGGCGGATCACGTCCTGCGGGCCAAAAAGAGTTCCAGATCCGTGGAACAGCAGTACGCCGACCGCTACCTGGAGCACAAAAAAGATTACGAGTCATTCTACCGCGAAGGCGGAAAGATCGGTCGTGTCAACGGCCTGGCCGTCATCGGCGGAGATTCAGGCATCATGCTCCCGATCGCTGCGGAAGTGACGCCGGCCATTTCCGGCACGCAGGGCAACATCTTTGCGACAGGCCAGCTGAAAATCATTGCCCGCGAATCTGTCAAAAACGTCTCTGCCGTGATCAAGAAATTCGCCGGAAAACGCATCGAAGCCATCGATATCCACATTCAGTTCGTCGGATCGTACGACGGCGTCGAAGGCGACAGTGCATCCGTCTCTATTGCGACGGCCGTGTTTTCGGCCTTTGAAAAACTTCCGGTCCGCCAGGACGTTGCCATGACAGGATCGCTCTCCGTCAGAGGAGATGTCCTTCCGATCGGCGGTGTGACATACAAGATCGAAGCTGCCGCACAGGCAGGCGTCAGGACCGTCATCATCCCGAAAGCAAATGAGGATGATGTTATGATCGAAGATTCCTACCGTGAGATGGTCGAGATCATAACTGTCGAAAATATTGCGGAAGTCCTTGAAAATGCGCTCGTCGATTCACCGCGCAAAGACGCTTTCATCAGAAAGCTGAAAGATACAGTGTCCGACGAAGTCCAGGAAAAAGAGGCTGACGCCGAAGCAGGCGCAGTCTGAGAAATCTGATTCAGGATCCCGGCAGGTGTCTCTTTCTGACAGGCATCTGACGGGATCATAAAGAATTCCGAACGGCAGGGGATTTCCGGATATGAAAAACGGATTCCGGACCCGGTCCGTTCTGATCGGGGGGAAATATTGATGTCTTCTTTCAATTCCGGCATTTCCGGAAAAAATACCGGCAAAGATGTTGATTATACGTTTTATCTGGTCACGGATACCGGTATGTGTCCGCGTGACAGGCTCGCCGATGTCGTTGAAAGATCGATCCTCGGCGGTGCATCCATCGTCCAGCTCAGGGAAAAGAACATTTCGACGCGCGATTTTCTGGAAGAAGCAAAGATGCTGAGCCGTGTGACGCAGAAATATGACGTGCCGCTCATCATCAATGACAGACTGGATATCGCGCTGGCGGTCGACTGCGGTCTTCATGTCGGGCAGGATGATATGCCGGTCGAAACAGCCAGAAAGCTTCTGGGACCGGACAGACTGATCGGCGTTTCTGCAGGAACGCTGAAAGAAGCGCTCGATGCCGAAGACGGCGGCGCGGATTACCTCGGCGTCGGAGCTGTTTTCCCGACCGGGACAAAAACGGATGCCGTTATTGTTTCAGAAGAAGATCTCAGAGAGATCGGAAAACGCGTCCGCATCCCGTTCGTCGTCATCGGCCGTATCAACCGGGAGACGATACCTGAACTCATCGGAAGAGGCATTGAAAACATCTCAGGCGTTGCGGTCGTCTCCGCCGTCATGCTCAGCCCGGATCCGGAAAAGGAAACAGCAGAGATCAGAGAGCTGTTCACAGACTGCCGCAGAAAAGCCGGCAGCGGGATGATCTGAGAATCTGCGGCCCGGATTTCAGGCATTGTTTTTATATTATTCATGATATTGTCTGTTACAGAATGGTATAAACTGATCTTTTGACAGGCAGTCCGGCATATCATTTTAACAGACTTTGTATATTGTCCGGTATCATTTGACAGTTATTGACTCTACAAACCGCAGGTCGTGTCTATGAATTTTAATCTCAGTAAACTGACACAGAATGAAGACGGCAGTTCCCGGAAGCTTCTGACGAAGGCCGATCTCGGGATCATGCTCGCCATTACGCTGATCTATGCAGTCGTTGCCTTCTCCGCTCTGGGCGCTTTCGATAATCCCCAGACGTTATGGAATGCTTCTTCTGTTGACGAATCGGTGACGATCACGTTCGATCAGCCCCACAACATTTCAAAAGTATTCTATTACGGCGGCATCTGCAAGAAGCAGAATTTCACGGTACAGTATTATGACAGCAACATGAAACAGATATCGTCGCAGTCGGTAGAATACAAACTCAATACGATGTTCCGCTGGCAGATAGCGAATGCGGTCGAGGCCGTCAATGTCAGCAGCGTGACGATCAGACCGGAAGAAGCCGGCCTTGTTCTGATGGAAGTCGCGTTTGTCGATGCGGACGCATCAAGCGATGGAAATGTGTTCATTCAGCCTTCCGGAAGCTATCTTCTCACGAACGAGAGCAAAAGGGAAGAAAATACAGCCCTGATCGATGAACAGGAGACCGTTCCGGAAAGACCGTCCTATATGAAAGGAACGTATTTCGACGAGATCTATCACGGCAGAACGGCGTATGAATATATCCACGGCATGAAACCGTACGATACATCCCACCCGCCGCTCGGAAAGATCATCATTTCGATCGGTATCCGCATTTTCGGCATGGTGCCGTTCGGATGGCGCTGCATGGGAACGCTTCTGGGTGTCCTGATGCTCCCGGTGATCTACCTTACCGGAAAGCAGCTCTTCAACAACACGGCGATCGCAGCGTTCGTCACGGCAGCTCTTGCGCTTGACTGCATGCACTTTACACAGACGCGTATCTCAACGATCGACGGCATTGCGGCGTTCTTCATCCTGCTGATGTTCTTTTTCATGTTCAGGTATGTCATCATGGTCCGTGATGATGTCGAATTCAGAAAGACATTGATCCCTCTCGGTCTTGCAGGCATCACGATGGGACTCGGTGTGGCGACGAAATGGAATGCCGTTTATGCCGGGATCGGTCTTGCGATCCTTTTCTTCGGTATCCACATCGTGAAACTCATGTCTCTGAAGAAAAATCCGGGATCTTCCGGCCGTAAGGCAGCCACGCCTTTCGAAAAATATCTTAAAAACATGCCGATGCTCCTGCTCTTCTGTGTTGCCTTTTTCGTCGTCATCCCGTCGATCATCTATTGTGTGTCATATGTCCCGCATCTGGCGCCGACAGGATATTCGCTTGATGCCGTCTGGAGAGCGCAGACGCATATGTACAACTTCCATTCGAATCTGAACAGTACGCACAATTATTCATCCGAATGGTGGAGCTGGCCGCTGATCAAAACGCCTCTTTGGTTCCACGTCAATATTCATCATAACCCCGGGATGGCCGAAAACATTTACGATTTCGGAAACCCGATCGTCTGGTGGTCCGGTATCTGCGCCGTCCTGACGATCCCCCTGGCGATGATCGTCAACAGAAAAGCACGCGAAAGCACAGCTGCCTGGTGCATCCTGGTCGCGTTTGCCTCCCAGTACGTCCCGTGGATCTTCGTCAGCCGTCTTTCATTCATCTACTACTACTTCCCGAGCGCCATCATGAGCATTCTGGCGATCGGTTGGTGGTTCTGGTTCCTGAATGAAATGACAGAAAAGATAGAGAATGAAAAGACACGGAAGATCGTCAGGCTGGTTCTGCTGGCGGCAGGCATCATCTTCATCCTGATCGCCCTTTACCTGTTCTGGCTGTTCTTCCCGCTCCTGACAGGATCGGAGATCACCGTCGAGCAGACGACCTATCTGAAAGGACTTCTGAACATGAAGTAATGACAGTAAGACAGACCGGCTGAAAATTCAGCCGGAAGATCCTGCTGAATCTTCAGCCGGAAAATCCGGCTGAGAACTCAGGCGGAAAATCCGGCTGAGAACTCAGGCGGAAAATCCGGCTGAGAACTCAGGCGGAAAATCCGGCTGAGAACTCAGGCGGAAGATCCGGTCGGAATTCAGACAGCGACTCCTGCCGGAAAAACAAATCAGAAGGCTGTCCGGGATCCGGGACAGCCTTTTTTTACGGATCTGCCGCCTTCGGACCATCCCATGTTTTTAATAATATTCCGTCCTTGCTGTATCCGTGTTTTTTATGTCTTTTTCGTTTTCGGAATTCATTCACAGATATTATCTGGATCCTGTCATCAATGATTCCGGGTACAATATCTTCAATACGCTGACGTGGGCAGTCATCCTCGGTATTGCCGTATTTCTCCTGATGAAATTCTTCAGCGCGACGAAGACGAAGATCGACAGAGGATTCATTTTTTCAACGCTTCCGTTCGTCATCGGCGGCGCATCTCTCCGTGTCGTGGCGGATGCCGGCATCATCAAAGCGCCTTGGGTCTATTTCCTGATCACGCCGAACATCTATTTTGTCGTCTTTCTGATCGCGTTTTCAAGTCTGATCGTCTCGCTGGCGCTCACTCACTTTAAACTGACGGGATCATATCACAAGGTTCACGCGGGTATCGGCTGTCTTTTTGCAGTCATCGTCCCGGGAACGCTTCTGACGCACTGTACGATCACCCATGCATGGGTCCCCGCAGGTGTTCTGGCAGGCGGCGTTATCGTGACGACCGTGATATATCTCATTGCCGGTCTTTTCAGAGAGACGAAATATGCCTGTTTTTCCCGCCCCGAAAATCTGGCCGTTCTTCTGGCTCATGCCCTTGATGCCACGTCCACGATCATCGGCATAGAATGTTTCGGTTACTATGAAAAACACGTCCTTCCGTCGTTCCTGATCGATCTGGCAGGGACATCTTTCGTGATGTACCCTCTTAAGATCCTCATCTGGCTTGTCGTGATCTATGCCCTCGATATCCTCCTGACGGAAGAAGGAGAAGAAAACACATCCGGCAAAAAAAGCATATTCTCCGACATCACGCAGACAAGGAATATCCTGAAATTCGCGATCATCATTCTCGGACTGGCGCCCGCCGTCCGCAATACGGTCAGGATCTTCTTCGGCATCTGAACAGCCGGACAGGGAAACGGAAAAACAAGACGTAATAAAAAACGGCCAAGATTAAAAAATAAAAAACGTCCATGGTCAAAAATAAAAAACGACCGTGGTCAAAAATAAAAAACGACCATGGTCAAAAATAACTTCCCGCTGTCTGCACGATCTGCAGGCATTCTGTGCTGCTGCTGTGTCTGTATATGCTGTCACACATCTTTTTCGCCGGATGAAGCATCCGGTATTCCGGAGGGGCTTCTTTTGGCTCTGCCGTTCTTTTTTCCGTATGCAGGATGTCTGACGAAATATTTGTAGACGTAGCCGGTGAAGAATCTTCTCACGTTTCTGCTGACGATGAAACGAAGAGACGGGATGTACAGCGTACACGGCTTTACCGAGAAGATGAGAAGACCATCTGCGGCTCTGCAGCTTCCTTCGAAATGAGGGATCATGACGACATTTCCGGAAATTTCACGGAAGAGGACGGAAGCATTTTTCCGGATCTTTCCGGTCGATCCGTTCTCAGCCTGATCATCAAAGAAAGCCAGAACAGATCCTTTCGCGACGTGTGAAAAACCGTAGATGAGAGATGTACTGTAAGGATCCTCCGCGCCGAAATCCGCCGTCAGAGAAACTTTTTCGAATGTGACGTTTCTCAGGAGAGACATCGTCAGCCTGATGACGGGCGGACAGATTTCCTGAACGGCATCGACCGTATCTAAAATGAAAGCCTCATAATCATCGACGAAAAAGCCGAACATGCCTTCATCGGAATCATCGTCGTCAGCCTCAGTCAAGGATCCGCCGGACTCTCCGGTTCCGGAAGCGTCGCCGGTTCCGGCTGCCTGATCAGTTCCGGAAATGTTATCGGCTTCGGATGCCTGATCAGTTTCGGAACCTGTGCCGGATGTCTCATCCGTTCCGGCTCCGGCGTCCGATATGTCCGGAAGATCTTCCGGAAGTGTTTTCCCTGTTTCGGAGGGAGCGGACGTTTCACGGGTCGGGGATGTTTCTGAAACGACCCTGCCGGAATCCTCTTCTTTCGTTTCGGCATCTGATCCGGAAATATCTTCTTTCGTTTCGGCACTTGATCCGGAAACATCTTCTGAGCCGGAGAAGGATTCGTTTTCTTCATTTTCAGTCGCTTGGGCGGTATCTTCTTTGAGGATATATTTTTTGATGAAAGCATCTGAATCGAATTCTTCTGTTCCGTCTGACAGGCCGGTCTGCGGGAGATCTGTCCCGTCCGCTTTTTCCGGATAAAGAGAGTCGGACGCCTCTCCTTTTTCGTCTGTGAGCGGAATCTCTTCGGACAGGATCGTTTTGGAGAAAAAGGTGATCAGAAGGCTTACCGTTCCGGAAAGGGCGCTCTTATCCGCGGAGCGGGCCTGAAGGCGGATACGGACATTCAAAAAAAACGTGAGGACGAAAGCTATCGCTGCTGCGATCAGAATCAGAAGAAAAATGACGGCAATGATATGCCATATTGTTACTGATTCAGGGAAGAAAACAGAGGCGATCAGTTCATCGGGAGACATGATTGAAATTGAGAAGATCCGGCATCGGAAAACGGAGACGGCAGGGAACCGGACAGCGCCGGCCTGAACGGGGAGACATCACGGCAGAAATCAGACAACGGATCATCCGGACGGAGACACAGCGACCTTTTACGATCCGCCTGACCGCAAAAGAGTCCTGTTTCCGGATATTTCCGGACCGGGGAGGTGAGGAAATATCCGGCGTCATTGAAGGCGACCGCGGACGGAAAAACAGCTGCCGCTCAGTCGTCATCGTCATCATAGGCGCTGCTGACAGCGATCCTTTTGGGTTTGGGTTCTTCTTTTTTGAGCGTTTTCAGCTTTTCGATGAGTGTCGGGATCATGCTGATCGCCCGGGCGAGTTCGTTTTCGAGCTGCGTTTCTTTGATCGTGAGGATCTCGGTCTTGTCTTCCGTCATGACGATGAAAGCGACCGGTTCGATACGGGCGCCTGCGCCGCCCCCGCCGCCATAAGCTTTGGCGCCGGGCTCTCCTGCGCCTTCTTCTTTCGGATTGCCTTTCGCGGCGCCTTCAAGGCCGCCGCAGCCGAATCCGACGGAGATCTTCGTGATCGGGATGATGGTCCTGCCGGCGGCTTCGATCGGTTCGCCGACGACGGTCTTTGTGCTGACGACTTTCTCAAGTTCATTTGAGACTTCTTTGACAATGTCCTGTACGGTCATATGATAACTCCTGCAATAACTCCCGGACTGAAACGGATCCGGATTTATAAACCGTATAAACCGGAAAGATCCGGAAGATTAAAATGATCATGGTGAAAACAGACAGAAAAGATATTTTACGAAAGACGAATGCGAAGACGCATTGATTCAACTGATGTGTATAAAAGGACGGAAAAGTAAATAAACCATTTGACCGGGAAAGAGACAGACGGACAGGATCCGGCAGGTGCGGAAAAACGAGAAAAGAAAAACAGGAAGAAAAACAGGAAGAAAAACAGGAAGAAAAACAGGAAGAAAAACAGGAAGAAAAACAGGAAGAAAAACAGGAAGAAAAACAGGATAAAAACGGGATAAAAACCGGAATAAAAAGATTAAAAACATGAATAAAAACGGGAAAGAAGCCGGATCTGAATAATGACGACATCATTCACTGTCTTTTCTGCGGCGCCTGCCGAGACGGACTTCTTTGACTGCGGGCATGTTGACGGAGGTTTCCGGTTCTTCGTTCACGGGAACACTGAAACCGGGATCGGTTTCATATTCCGCATCGATTTCCGACGCCTGTTCAGGAAGAGATGATCCGTAAGATCTGCGGCCGGGATCGTCGCTGCTGATGAAGGCAGTTTCACGGAAGCAGTCTGCGGCGCCGTTTGTTTCAGCAGCGCCGTTTCCTTCATAGCCGTTTCTGCTGCTTTTCCGGAATTCGTTTTCTTCGTCTTTGAATTTTTCAAAAAAGGCCGCGATCTCTTTTCCGAGATCGGTCGGGCTGATATCGATGATCTCTCTTCTTTCTTCATCGGGGAAACTGTCAACGACGGAATATTTCCCGAGGGAACGGGCGGCGCGGATCTGGTAGCGGGCATCGAGAAGGATGCGGATGCCGTAATCGGTCGGGGAGCGGACGACGCGGCCCATGGCCTGACGGACGCGGCGGATCGTCGGAACGAGGATTGAGAATTCCCAGCCTGTCCCTTCGCCGAAGACGGTGTCATAAGCCGTCTCGACGGCGCGGACTCTGTCATTGAGCGCCGGATAGCCGACACCGACGATGATGACAGACCTGGCCCTTCCGTGCCTGAAATCGACGCCTTCGCTGAGCGTGCCCAGGATGTAACTGACGAGAACGGCTTTTCCGCCGGCTTCCCCGATCCGGAAGAACTGTTCACGGATCTCGTTTGAAGATGTGCCGGCCACATCGGAAAGAACGGGCAGGCTGTCGCCGAAGGCGGCTCTGAGGAAAGAGGTATATTTTTCCGCTTCGGCGGAACTCTGGAAATAGATGAGGACGTTTCCGGGTGTTTCACGGATCGCCGTGATGAGACAGAGTTCAACGGTGTTCGAAACAGCGATGTCGTTGCGCCTGTTCGAGAAAAGAGGCGGCACGGAGACGGCGAATGTCCGGCGCCGGTCTTCCGGAAAAGTCGTGCCGAACGCGATCTCGGTGCAGTCCCTTTCGATGCCGAGTGTTTCTTTGATCATGCTGAACGGTCTCAGCGTGGCAGACATCAGGACGAAGCCGCCGACCATATTGAAAAGATCACGGGTGACATTCCGCGGGATGCAGGCGAAAAGTTCGAGTCTTCCGTAGATCTCATTGTCTCTGCGGTCGCGGCGGACATTGAGGATCGGATAATAATTCGGATGCGTAGACAGGAGCAGATAAGCGCTGAGGAAGTCGGCGGATCCGGAAATATATGATTTTTTGAGCGGACCGTTGCCGTTTTTGTAATTCTCGTAATAACTGTTTTCGATCATGCTGCCGACTTCGGAGACGGCGATCATGAGTTTCTGAACATCTTCCGGCGTGTATCTGCGCCCCGTCGTCTTTTCGAGATCGCCGAGCTTTTTCATGAACCGTTCCCTGACGATGTCGAACCGCTCGACCGGATCGCTGATGCGGATGTCTGTCCAGGTATTTCCGATCCGGTTTTTCCCGGCAGGACCGAGCTTGAAATTCCAGGTCTCGCGGACAGAATCATAAAAAGCAAGAAGGAGACGCTCGGCGTCTTCCCGGATCGTTTCAGGGAAACGGTGTGCGTTTTCCTCGATCTCGTTGATCGCACGGTCGATCACTCTTTCCGGGATCGTGATCGAAGAATGGGATCTGGCGGCGTTTTCGATATTGTGGGCTTCATCGAAGATCAGGATGACGTCTTCCGGTGAGCGCTCCATGCGCCCGAGGATCATCGAAAAGATATCGGGGTCAAGGACGTGATGATAATTGCAGATGATCAGATCGGCTCTTTTGAGTTCTTTTTTGAGAAGCTCGTAGCCGCACATGCCGCGTTCGGCGGCATATTCGTTGATTTCTTCGGGGCTTCTGACATCATCGAAAAGCCACGTCCTGAAAACGGGAGAATCGGATTTGATGATCTCGTAGAGATACGGGCAGGAAACGCTTCTCATTTTTTTGAGACCGGGTTCTGCTTCATGAAAACGTTTTTCGAGATCTTCGGCGTCTTCGCGCCAGGAAGGGTCGCCGGTCTCGCGGAATTTTTCCGTCGCGTCGCGGAGATCCCGGAGGAGCATGGCGGCTTCGTTTTCCGCTTTGACGAGTTCGTATGAATTTTCGGAACGGGCGCGGCATTCTTCGTAATCGAAGCTGTCGGGGCACATGGCCTGTTTTCCTTTCATGACGATGACATTGAGCGGCACTTTTCTGCGGATCCCGCGCGCCTCGCTGATGAACTGGACCATCTGCTGGTGAACATTCGTGACGATGATGACGACCTGATGGTTTTCAGCGGCAACGGCCAGCGCCGGCGCAAGCGCGCTGAGGGTCTTTCCGGTCCCGCAGGCGCCTTCGAAGAGAACGCCGCTGCGCTGTTTAAGCGCATTTGCGATCGCCGCCATAGCCTCATGCTGATTCGGATAACATTCTTTTTTCGTGAAATATTTCATGAAGCTTTCGTTTTCCATAAGATCCGCCTCCGCGTTACCGCCGTTCTGATCCCCGGGCCGCACGTCGTCCTCCGTTTTTATTTTTCCGGTGTCTCTGAATGTGTTCCGGATATTAAAACCATCCCTGAACACGGTGAAAGTGTTCTGCAGGAGATCAGGCCGTCAGGCAGACAGACGGAACAGCCGGACAGGACAGACACAGGATACAGACAGACACCAGACACAGAATACAGGCAGATGTGACAGATACAGGCACCAGACACAGAATACAGGCAGATGTGACAGATACAGACACCAGACACAGAATACAGGCAGATGTGACAGATACAGAATACAGACAGACACGGCAGACACAGAATACAGACATTCCGTCAGGAAGAGATATCTCTGACGCTGATCTCTCCTTCGGCGAGGACGGCGGCCCGGCCGTTCTGTCTGATGATGATATCATAGCGGCATGATGTACCGTTTTTCAGGCCGAAATTGCAGGATGTGTCCGCCTCACCGTCGACGGAGACGCGGATGCCGGATCCGCCGGCTGACCGGACCGACCCGGTAACGCTGTCGTTTCCTGTCAGGATGATGATCTCTCCGGCGGACCAGAGACCGTCAGCGAGGACGTCATTGTTTCTGGAGGCGTATTCGCTGTTTTTCCCCGATCTTCCGAGGTTTTCATAGATGATCTCGATGTTTCCCGTGAGCATCCGGCTTCCTGCCGTGCCCGGGATACCGTGATAGGCGTTTCCGGTTCCCCTGAAGATGACAGAGACGGCTTCCGGCGGAACCGGATCGCCCCCTTCGTGTTTCAGGATGATGATGTTGTCTTTGAACCGGACCGGAGAACTTCCGGAAGAAAGACCGCCGCGGATCTCGTCAACGCGGATCCGCGCATGATATGTTTCTGAAAGGGGATCTGCGTTTTCTGAAAAGGAACTGAGGGAGACTGCAAGGAATCCTGCTGAGACGACAGTCAGAAGAAGCAGGAGGCAGACGGCTGTCATGTGACTCGCGCCGCATCCGGAAGTCAGAAATTTTTGGCCGGGCATGGTTTCTCAGAAATAACCATTCCGGCGGCGGTATAAAAAGAGCAGGAAACCCTTCAGAAACGGAACAATTAAATAAGATATCCGCTGTCGGGACAGGACGTTTTCTTTTCGGATGTCCCCGAATTTATTTATAGATTGGTAACACTATTAAGTGCGGAAATAGCAACAAAATTCATAATTCTGCGTTCTTTTTGTATTAAAGTCCGTCGGGATTTGTTTTAAAATGCAGGGTTTTCATTATGGAAGATAAAAAAGAAGCTTTAATTTTGGTCGGACACGGAAGCCGTCTTCCGTTCTCCAAAGAACTGATTCAGACAATCACTGAAAAGATCAGAGCCAAAAACGAATATGAAGTCGTTGAATACGGCATGATGGAATTCAATACGCCGACGATCAAAGACGCCGTTGAAGCGGCAATCGCCAAAGGTTCAAAAAGGCTCATCGTCGTTCCGGTCTTCCTGGCGCCGGGAAATCACTCTGAAAGAGACATCCCGACGATCCTCGGACTTGCGCCGACGGAAAAAGCAAAGATGATCATTGCAGAAGAAGAACATCATCATGAACACCACCACGACCATGATCACGGACACTGTCACGAGGACGGTCATGAGCACGAACACGAGCATCATCATGACCACGATCATGAACACCACCACGAACACCATCACCATGATCACAAATGTGATGCTGTCGGACAGCTTCCGGAAGACGTCGAGATCGTCTACAGAGGAACGATCGGCGCCGATGACAAGATCGTGGATATCGTTCTTGAAAGAGCAAAAGGACAGTAAATCCCGGAATAAATTGTCTGCAGGCAGACGACCTGCGG
>JAGAEB010000097.1 GCA_017613335.1 Methanosarcinaceae archaeon | reverse complement strand
GAGGATCAGAGGGAATCGGAGAGGATCAGAGGGAATCGGAGAGGATCAGAGGGAATCGGAGAGGATCAGAGGGAATCGGAGTGGATCAGAGATGAAAGTGAGGATCAGAGAGGATCAGAGATGAAAATGAGGATAAGAGATGAAAGTGAGGGACGGAGACAGGAAAAAACAGCGACAGTGATCACTTATGGAAACTGATAAGATGATGGTCCGCCCGGTCATCACGCTGCTGACCGATTTCGGAAAGATCTATCCGGCGATGATGAAAGGAAAGATCCTTTCCGGCTGCCCCGAAGCGCTCATTATTGATATGACCCATGAGATCCCGGCCGGGAATATCTCCGCAGGATCGCTCGTTCTGTCTCAGTGCGCGTCCGCCTTTCCGGAAAAGACGATCCATGTTGCCGTTGTTGATCCGGGAGTCGGCTCTTCCAGAAAGGCGCTCCTGATCCGCTGCAGGGGACCGGACCGGTATTTCATCGGGCCGGATAACGGCCTTCTGGTCCGGGCATCTTTCGGCGATGCCGGCGGAACAGATCTTTCCGGGATCGTTCCTGCATCTGACCGGAGATCAGGTGACATTCCGGATGTTTTTGTCATTGACGAGTCTCTGCCGCTTTTCGGGAACTCATCGAAGACATTTCACGGCAGAGACATTTTTGCGCCGGCGGCCGCCGCTCTGGCAAACGGCTGCTTTCCGGAAGATCTCGGGAAGAGAATCGATCCGGCCGGGATTGTCCGGCCGCCCGTCTCTGAAAACATCATTGAGGGATCATTATCCGGGGAAGACGGGATCGTCATCCGGACGACGGTCCTTCTGACAGATGATTTCGGGAATATGATCACATCGCTGCCGTATGAAGCCCTTTATGACAAAACGGGATTCTCCGGACAGGAAAATCTGACAGCTGAGATCGGACAGGACGATGAAGAAAAAGACGCCGGAAATCCTGAACAGGAGAAGACCGGAAAGAAGGATGCGGAAAAGAAAAAGACGGATAAGAAAAAGGCGGAAAAAATAAAGGCAAAGATCGTCGGAACATATTCAGAAGCCGCCCGCGGTACGCCTGTTCTCCTCAAAGGAAGTTTCGGAACGCTGGAATTCGCCGTCACGGAAGGATCCGCAAAGAAATATTCTGAAGAAAGAGGGTTCAGGACGGAAGACGGATGCCGCCTGACGATCAGGATAACAGAAAAACGGACAGATGAAGAACAGGCGGAGCAGGAAACGAACGGATGAAGAACGGTCTGACTGAAAAAGAGAAAGGATGAAGCAGCCTGACCGAAAAAGTGGAAGGATGAAGCAGCCTGACCGAAAAAGTGGAAGGATGAAGCAGCCTGACCGAAAAAGTGGAAGGATGAGGCAGCCTGACTGAAAAAAGAAAGGATGAAGAAGGAAGGAAAAAGAAAAAAGGAAGTGACGGCCGGAAACGGATCAGATGTTTCCGGCTTTCCTGACCGATCGCGGATCACTCTTCGAGTTCGGTCAGCCCTTCGGTCACGATCTTCTTTGTATCAAGAGCGATCATATATTCTTCATTCGTCGGGATGACGAAAACGCGGACTTTCGATCCTTCTCCCGTGATTTCCATTTCAACGCCGCGGGCCTGTTTGTTTTTCTCTTCATCGATCTTGATGCCCATGAATTCGAGACCCTCGGTCATGATGGATCTCATGCGGGAACTGTTTTCACCGATGCCGGCTGTGAAGACGATCGTATCGACGCCGCCCATGGAGGCTGCGTACTGGCCGATGTACTGACGGACGCGGTAGGCGTATGTGTCATAGGCGCGTCTGGCGCGTTCGTTTCCGGCGTCTGCAGCCTTTTCGACATCGCGGACATCATTGCTGACGCCGGAGATAGCAAGAAGACCCGACTCCTTGTTCATGATATCCGTCATGCGGCGCGGACTGATATTTTCTTTTTCCATCAGGAAAGTTACGATCGACGGGTCGATGTTGCCGCAGCGGCTGCCCATGACGAGGCCGGCGAGCGGCGTGAAACCCATGGACGTATCGATGACTTTTCCGTTTTTGATCGCGGCAAGGCTTGATCCGTTGCCGAGGTGGCAGGTGATGACTTTCTGTGCGCTCAGCGGGACGCCGGTCAGTTCGGCAACGCGGCCGGCGACGTATTTGTGGGACGTTCCGTGGAAGCCGTATCTGCGGATCTTGTATTTTTCATAATATTCGTAAGGGATCGCATACATGTAGGCCATCGGCGGCATCGTCTGGTGGAAGGCCGTGTCGAAGACCGCGATGTGCGGGATGTCGGGCATGAGTTCCTGACAGCCGTTGATACCCATCAGATGCGCTTTGTTGTGGAGCGGTGCCAGAATAGCGCATTCATCGATATGTTCTTTGACTTCATCGTTGATGAGGACGGCACCATGGAAGAACTCGCCGCCGTGGATGATGCGGTGGCCGCAGGCATCGATCTCTTTCAGGCTTTTGATGACGCCGCGGTCTTTGTCGACAAGGAGGGCGAGAACCTGTTCGATGGCTTCTTTGTGTGTTTTGAGGTCACAGTGAATGACGATCTCATCTTTGTCGATGCCGTGTTTGAGGAAAGGACCGTCTGCGCCGATGCGGTCGCAGAGACCTTTGGCGAGGACTTTGTGGGATTCCACATCGATAAGCTGGTATTTTAATGAAGAACTGCCTGCGTTGACAACGAGTACTTTCATGATCTCACTCCCTTGTTTTCAGTACTTTTTCTTCGTGATGAAATTTCCGGATCCTGCTGCGGTCCTGCTTCAGTTCCCGTTCTGTGCCTGGACACAGGTGATCGCAACGACGCCGACGATGTCATCGGAACTGCATCCGCGCGAGAGATCGTTGACCGGTTTTGCGATGCCCTGTGTGATCGGGCCGTAGGCTTCTGCTTTGGCCAGTCTCTGGGTGAGTTTGTAGGCGATGTTTCCGGCATCGAGATCCGGGAAAATGAGGACGTTGGCGTTTCCTTCGATCGGGCTTCCCGGCGCTTTGGAGGCGGCGACCTTCGGAACGATGGCGGCGTCGACCTGGAGTTCGCCGTCAAGGAGGAGATCGGGTCTTTTTTCTTTGGCAAGTTTCGTGGCTTCGATGACTTTTTCCGTCAGCGGGCTTTTGGCGCTGCCGTAAGTGGAATAGGAGAGCATGGCGATCCGGGGTTCTGCCTGAACGAGGTCTTTGAAAGATTTGGCGGAAGATATCGCGATCTCGGATAAAGCGTCTGCATCCGGGTTCTCATTGAGACCGGCATCAGAATAGAGGAAAACGCCGTTTTCGCCGAGTTCGCAGTTCGGAACGGCCATGATGAAAAAGGCGGAGACGAGTTTCGTTCCGGGTGCTGTTTTGAGGATCTGGAGACTCGGGCGGAGAACGTTTGATGTGGAATTGGCGGCGCCTGCGACCATGCCGTTGACTTTTCCGGTCTTGACCATCATGACACCGAAGTAAAGGGGATCCCTGACGGTTTCAAAAGCAGATTCAGGTGTCACGCCTTTTGCTTTTCTGAGTTCGTAGAAAAGATCGGCGAATTCCCTGCGCAGATCTGATGTTTCAGGATCGATGATCTCAACGCCGGGCAGGTCGATCCCGAAGGCGGCGATCTTTTCCGGCTGCCCTAAAACGACAACGTCGGCGATGCCCTGTGCTGTGACTTTGGCAGCAGCTTCGATCGTTCTGACATCCGTTCCTTCCGGAAGAACGATCTTCTGCTTATTCTGCTTTGCTCTGCTCACGATTTGTTCCAAAAATGCGCTCATGATGACCACCGGATGGATGCGCTGTGCCGGTCCTGAGATCCGGCGGACAGGCGGAGCCTGACAGCGCATAAATTTTGACTTCCCCTCAAAAAGTAATGATTGTATATTACAATTTCGGAAATCATCGGACAAAATGACGACATATGACGATAGGGAATCGGACAAAGACGATACCGGAACGTCAGACGGACAGGAAGGACGAAAAGGAAAAGATAAAGAAGTTAACGAAAAGGAAAAGATAAAGAAGTTAACGAAAAGGAAAAGATAAAGAAGTTAACGAAAAGGAAAAGATAAAGAAGTTAACGAAAAGGAGAAGATAACGAAAAAAGAAGATAACGAAAAGGAGAAGATAACGAAAAAAGAAGATAACGAAAAGGAGAAGAACGAAAAGGAAAACGGATCAGAAGATAATGAAAACGAAAAAGCAGGGCAAAAGGACGGGACCGGTCTTCGGAAAGATGAAGAGACGACCTGGCTGCAGACGATTTTTTTATATGGATTTACGGAGTTGAGTATCATATATGAGTGAGATGAAAGATTACCCTGTGACTTTAAACGATGATGCATCATCGTCCGTTCCTTTTCCGGACCGGATGACAGGTGTTCTTTTGTACAGTACGGAGACCCCGGGTCTTGACGGCGTTCTGAAAAAAAGTCCGGAAGATTTTGTCGTGGAAGAGATTTCAGAAATAAAAACGGGGGATTCCGGGAAGTATCTCATTACGGAACTCAGGAAAACGAACTGGGATACCCATCATTTTCTGAAAGCCTTTTCAAAGATCCTCGGGATCAGTTACAAAAGGATCGGTCTGGCGGGGACCAAGGACAAAAGAGCCGTGACGACGCAGAAAATGAGCATTTATGATGTGGATGCTTCCGATGTTGAAAACATTCATATGAAAGATATAGAAGTCAGAGTCCTCGGACGGGCCCGGAACGGGATCAATCTGGGAGATCTCGAGGGGAACCGTTTTGAGATCATCGTGAGAGATATCCGCATGTCGCAGGAAGAGGCCGAAAAATGCGCTGCGGAAACGACGGAGGCCATCAGGAAAGCCGGCGGCGTTCCGAATTTCTTCGGCATCCAGCGTTTCGGATCGACAAGGCCGGTCACGCATCTTGTCGGAAAAGACATCATTTCGGGCGATATCAAAAAAGCGGCCATGCGTTACATTTCGGAGATCTGGCCGGATGAAGCGGAAGAAACCTGCCGGGCCAGAGCTTATGTGGCGGAAACGGGCGATCTGAAAGGAGCTTTTCAGAGATTTCCGGATTATCTGGGACATGAAAAAGCGATGCTGAATCACCTTTCGGCAGACCCGGATGATGCCGCCGGCGCATTCATGACACTTCCGAAAAATCTCTGCATGATGTTCGTTCATGCCGAGCAGTCATACATGTTCAACAAGATCATATCGGAAAGGCTCAGAAGCGGTCTGAAACTGAATGAAGCGGTTCAGGGGGATATCGTCTGCTACCGCGCCAAAGACGGAACACCTGACCCGTCCCGCCTTGAAAGAGTGACGGAAGAAAATATCGACGGCATCAATAATCTCCTCAGGCGCAGAAGAGCATTTGTTACGGCGCCGCTGATCGGCTATGAATCCGCTTTTGCGGAAGGTCCGATGGGGGAGATCGAAAGGCGCATCCTGGATGAATGCGGTCATGTCCCTGATGATTTCAGGATCCCGTCATTTCCGGAAGTGGCTTCAAAAGGTATGAGAAAAGAAATCCTTCTTGAAGTCGATCCGGCCGTCGAAGTCTTTCCGGACGATTCCGAAGGCAGCGAAGGAAAGACGGCGATGAGGCTGACATTCAGCCTGCCCAAAGGCAGCTATGCCACGACTGTCCTGAGAGAATATATGAAGACCGATCCGCGGAATATGCGATCCGGCAAAAATCGGATACGAAACCAAAAATCGGATATGAAATCAATAATCGGATACGAAACCAATAATCGGGTATGAAGCCAAAAATCAAAAGTTGAGAACACTGAAAAAAGAGATCACGATCATACAGAAGAATTCAGAGGGATGTATTTATGAAGCACATTATGGAACTTCTCGGGAAAACGCGTGTCGTTGTTGAAGACGGAAAAGTCGTTGAAGTGGGTGAACCGGCTCTTGATTGGTGTCCTCTCTTTGACAAGGTCCGCGGCATAAAACAGATCACTGCGGAAGAAGTCCGGAAGAACACAGAGTTCAGGATCCGCGATTTCGGTCTTTTTACAGATCACCGTCAGCTGGACGGATTCGATGATTTCGTCAGTTTCGGCGCATCCGAAGTCATGTATTCCGGTCTGGAACACGGTCTTCTGGATATGACGGTAACGGCCTGCGACGGCGCGGGAACCGTTCTGACGGCGAATCCGTCTCTCGTTCAGGGAATCGGCGCAAGGATCTCGGGACTCGTTTACACGGAGCCGATCCCTGAGACGATCGCAGCCATCCGTCAGAGAAACGGGTTCGTCCTTGATGAAAATACGGCGGTGATCGATCCGGTCTCCGGTGTAAAAGCGGCTTATGTGATCGGTTTCAAAAAGATCGCCGTCACAGTGGCTGACCTGAAGACGGCAGAAGAGATCCGCGCGTGGCAGGAATCCCTGAAAAAGGAAAAGGGAGATGTGCCGCAGATCATCATCATCGGCGTCCACACGACCGGATTCAGAGAATGCGAAGCCGGAAAATTCGCCGAAGTGACGGATATCTGTACGCTCTGCGCATCGGAATCACTCCGGACGATCAGACCGCTCGCGCAGGTCGGAACGGCCGTCCCCCTCGTCGCATTTTCACAGGCGGGAAAAGAGCTCCTTCTTGAGAGAGCCAAATACGTGAAGTCGCCTGTTCTTGTCAGCACGCCGCCCCTTCCGGAACTCCCGGAACAGAAGCAGCCGCGCAGATTGTCGTAAAAAGATGATCGCAGACGATGACATTCCGATCCGGACTGAATTAAAAGACCGGTAAAACCGGAAGAGAAAAAAACGGAAGCAAAATAAAAAACGGAAGAAAAATCAAAAAAACGGAAGAAATCGGAAGAAAAGATTCAGCAGGATCCGTGCGTCCTGCGGGTGCACGGATCCGCTGATGAAAGATAAAAGAGTGAGCGTTCTGTAAAAGATCAGAACAGCTGCAGAACAACAGAGTCCCGGTCAGAAGAGGAACTCATCGGGGTCACAGTGTTTCGACGGGAATTCTTCTTCCGTCGGGATCCTTTTTTCATTTTCGTCTTTGACGAGCGGTCCGTGTTCAGCTTCATAATTGATCAGTTCTTCGCGGAGATAGTTGGCAACGCGGCGGATCAGAATCTTTTTCTTTCCGTTCGGGAGCATATCCGGGAAATATTTCGTGACGTATCTGTAAACATCCATGTCGTCCATGACTTCCATCCTGCGCTGGACAAGAAGGATCTCTTTGTCTGTCATAACCATAAAAACCACCAATTAAAATCAAGCGTCGGAGAGATTATTCTGTCTTTCCGGCCGTGTCTTTTCTGAAATACAGTGCACAGTGGCACATTCCGTCTTCTTCGATCTCCTGTTTGTGATAAATACACGGGCAGATGATCTTACGGTCTTCTTCTTTGTCTCCGGTGACAATGCGGCACGGGCAGTACTGCGGGCCGTATTTTTCGCGGCGTTTTGCAAGACCTTCGATGACAAGATCCAGACCCTCGGGATCCGGATTGAGCATATATCCGTTTTTATCGGCGTACTTCCGGGCGTAGGAGAGAACCTTTTCTTTTGTTTCTTCAAGAGTCATTCAAAAACCTCATCAGAATTCCGATACCGGACCGGTACTGAATATTTGTCCCCGGAAAAGATCCGGGATAAACAGATACATCGGATAGGCGCTGAACATCTAAATAATTATGCCCGGAAATTCCGGCTGATCATTTTCTGAAAAGTCGGGGCGTACCGGGATTTAGACGGATATATTAATATATAATCGGAGTAATGAAGTGTTTGCGCATACTGTCCTGATTATAAATTTTTATGTGAAATTTTTTGTCTGTAAAGCTGTTTCATACGGATGATCAGGATTGAGAGCTTACGAGGTACCCTCATGACAAAACTGAAATCACTCTCGCTGATCGTACTTCTCATGCTTGTCGTCATTTCCGGACTGTCCGTCTGCGCTTACGGTATGCGGGAAATCTCTCAGGAAGACAGTCAGATACATGAAAAACTCATTTCGAGATACAATCTGACCGGCGAAAGAAGATCCGCTTCAACGGATTTTGAAGCGGACACAGCGCCGGAAGAGACAGTCTCCGTATACAATTCAACAGAAAGAAAAGAAACAGTCGTCCCGGGTTCGATGCCGGGACGTGAAAATGAAGACAGCCCTCAGCCTGACGAAAGATCCGATGAGGACACCGGAGAGCATCTGTTTGAAAACATCCGGATCAGTGAATCGTTTTCTGATGAAAAGCTCAGGGGGATCAATGTTTCAGAAAAGACCCTTAAAGTTTTCACCGGATATGAAAAGTGGCTGAAAGAGAATTCAGAGGATCCGGACAGGGAATTGTCTGATGACCCGGAAGACTGCGTCCTGTATATCGATGATGATCTCAGATCGATTGACGGTTTCCGGATTTTTGCAACCCGTCCCGCTTCTCAAAAAATGTATCCGGATATCCTCAGGGGAGCCGAAATCGAAGAATCATCGAAAGAAGAGATGGTATCATTCCTGATCGGTTTTGAAGAAAAATATCCGATAAGATACGTCTGTACAGGCGGCGTGTTATTCGTCACGATCGAGAATAAGGAGGAATTGTTTGCAGAAATTACCGAAGAAGACAGAGAAAAATTAAGGGACATCAGCGATGCCGTATTTAAAGAGACCTTCGGGAAAACAGATCAGAATGCTGAAACGGAGCAGCGATGACGTCCATACGGCAAATCCGTTTAATCAAAAACCCGGAATCAGATGATACAGCTCCGGATGAATTGTTTCTCCGAAGCATTTTCTGAAAGACAGACTGTCCTGCGGTGTCATGATGCGGGTGATATGCCGGATGAACAGACTGACAGCCATCATTGCTGCCGGCCGGAGGATAATTATGAACACAGCACAGAAAAAAATCGGATCAATTGTGACAAATCTGATCAGACTGATCATGACGATGGCAGCGTTGACCGGGTATATAGTATTGATATGGATAATATGTGTGGTTATGTTGTTTATCCTGTACGGAGCTATCAGGTTGTTATAATTGACTGAGCAGTTTCTGAATACAGCCTGTCTATGGTGTTATAATATGATTTTCAAAGAAAATATTCTGATGATCCGTGCATCTTTGCTGATCTCTCCGGCAGAAAGCGCTGTTCAGTCTTACTTTCTTTTTATGCGGATGTATTTTGATAAAGAGAGGATACTGACAGATATGATTGAACTGCCTGCTTCGGTATTAATCTGTCTTCTCTTGTACATTTTATTACATTTTAAATATAGATCAAAGCCGGAGACTTTTATATACAGCGTGGGCTTTTCGTCGTGTTGCTATATATCATATTTTTCCGGTGAACGGATTGCGGAGATTCTGAGCAGATCATCATACACTATGTCTCCATATACCGTTTTTATCCATATGTTATTGTTCATTCTTGTATTTTATTCGTATGCCGCATTATGTGAGTGCAAAGGGAAACCAGATAAGGTAACCTCATTTCTTCTTGCTGTGACCGGCATTTTTTTTGCAGGATTGACGCTGTCAGAGTTGTTTCTGTCAGAATTTCTGTCTATGGCTTTTCCTTTCGCAGCGATTTGCCTTCCGTTATTCGGGATATATTTTATCTGGTGCCTTGCTGTCAAAAAGGCGATATTCAGCGTTCGTATATTTTCATGGAGTATGTTCTGGACGTCGTTAGGGATATTTGCAGCAGCCATATATTATGCAATCGGCGCGCACCCATTCTGACTTTTAATGATCCACATGTGTATGAAATATGCCGCCTGAGGCTGTCAAAGTTCCGGGGAATGCAGGTGATGGCAGATTAACGGGACAGCCGGTCATCGTTGTTGCGGCGGGAGGATAATTATGAGCAAAGTACTGAAAAAGATCGGATCGTGTGTGATGAGCCTGTTCAGATCGATTCTGCCGACAATCGCCGGGCTGATTTTATCGATGGCATGTTTTTCGATAATATGTATAAACATTATTATTGTTTTTGCGATAAAAAGTGCGTTGACCTAAGATCGTGAGCTGTCACGATTAAAAACTGCGGAGAAGACGCGTGTCAGCATATCTTTTTTTATCCGGCCGGGGCGAAGAATCTGAAACAGAACGTCGGCGGCAGAGACGGGAGCGGGTCGCCTTGTCAAAAATCGGACCCGCCCTGAAAACCTCTGAAAATCAAACGTGGTCAGTCTTCTGCATTAAACAGACGAATCCGCTGAGGGTCAAACATCTTTCTTCGCCGTCAAAACGACAGAGGGTCGTCACAGGTGACTCGAGTCATTCAGTCGGACGGAGAGACGCTCCTCTGATTACGGGATGCAATTCTCCGATGAGGCTCTGAAATCATAAAACGAAAATATGCCAAATCATAAAGTAAAAATCAGCCGAATCATAAATCAAAAATCAGCCAAATCATAAAGTAAAAAACTGCCAAAACATAAAGCAAAAAACTGCCAAAACATAAAGCAAAAAACTGCCAAAACGTAAAGTAAAAAAAACTGCCAAACCGTAAAGTAAAAAACGGACAAAACATAAAGTAAAAAACGGACAAAACATAAAGTAAAAAACTGCCAAAACACAAAGTAAAAAACTGCCAAAACATAAAGCAAAAAACTGCCAAAACAGAAAAATATAAATGAAATCGATAACAGAAGAGTATCCGGAAGAACTTCAAAAACAGATCAGAATGAATCCGGAAGGCGTTATCCGTGAAAGAATACAAACCAAGAATAGCAGACATGCTTTTGCAAAAAAGGCTGCGCAGCAAAGGCGCTGTTTTAGTTGAAGGAGCGAAATGGTGCGGAAAAACGACGACATCGATGCAGATTGCAAAAAGCATTCTGTATATGCAGGATCCGGCGACAGTCCGCCTCAATCTTGAACTTGCCGATATTAATCCGGGAAGGCTCCTGAAAGGTGAAACGCCGCGTCTGATCGATGAATGGCAAATGGCACCGAAACTTTGGGATGCGGTCCGCTTTGAAGTCGACCGCAGGGATGAATTCGGACAATTTATTCTGACGGGATCCGCCGTCCCTGCGGACATGTCTCAGATCTTCCATTCAGGAACCGGGAGAATCTCAAGAATTCTGATGCGCCCGATGACTCTTTTTGAATCCGGAGAATCGAGCGGCGAAGTTTCTCTGGGAGAGCTGTTCCGGAATGGTGAAGATCGTTCCGGGACAGATACTTCAGACATCAGTGGCGAATGCGACATGGATATTGAATATCTGGCATACATCATCTGCCGCGGCGGATGGCCGAGAGCTGTCTGTTGCAATCCTGAAACTGAAAAAGACATCGCACTGCAGCAGGCTCTTGATTATTGTGACGCCGTTGCTTCATCGGACATTTCAAGAGCCGACAATGTCGACCGCAATCCGGAACGCGTCAGACGTCTCATGCGTTCCTATGCACGCGGCATCGGATCCCAGACAAAAATGACATCGATCGTGGCGGATATGTCTGCGAATGACGTTGATCCGCTCTCAATAATAACAGTCAAATCCTACATCTGTGCCCTGAAAAAAATATTCGTCATCGAAGACTCGCCGTCATGGAATCCGAACCTCCGCTCAAAAACAGCAATCAGGACATCTGACACGAGATATTACACAGACCCGTCGATCGGAACAGCTGCTCTCGGACTCGGCCCCGGCGATCTTGTCAACGACCCGGAAACAATGGGATTTTTTTTTGAAAATCTCTGCATCCGGGATCTCCGTGTTTATGCGGAAGCAAACGATGGCTCTGTCTACCATTACCGCGACAAATCCGGACTCGAATGCGATGCCGTCGTTCACCTCAGAAACGGCTCTTACGGCCTGATCGAAATAAAATTGGGCGGTGACAGACTCGTAGAGGAAGGCGCCGAAACGCTCAAACGCCTTGAGAAATCGATCGATACGGGAAAAATGAAACTGCCGTCTTTTAAAATGGTCCTGACAGGCATCGGACCTTATGCTTACAGAAGGAAAGACGGCATTCTTGTTGTCCCGGTCGGATGTCTGAAAAATTGAGTTTACGGAACGGGGACAGGGGACGATCTGAAAAAATTTTCGGATTGCAGTTAATAGGAATTATTTTTGGATAAAATGTAGTAATGTGTATATAATTATTGCATGTATCAACTATTGCCGTTTGGATATATCAAATGGATAGAAGAACCGGGTAACTTTGCAGAGTGCCGGCAAATCATGAGCAGGCAGCAAACGAAAAATATTTCCGGTATATGTCTATTTGCACGGTATGTGGCCGTTTTCAGGGATATATCTGTATCCTGACCGTCCGGCGCCGGTTATTTTCACATATGTTGCTGCATCATACACAATAGCAGCCATTCTTCGCCTTCCTGAATATCTGACTCATCCGCTGTTTCTTAAAATTTTGCCGGAAAGCAAAAACGAAAACAAAAATGAAGATGAAACCGGCAGAAAAACGACCGAAAATCACCCCAATCGACTTGAAGTCGTTTTTTCTGCCGCTGAAGAATTTGCCCCGGGTTTCCTCCGTTTTCCGGAACTGAAGAGTGCCGGACCGATTCGTAAGATTGCGTCGGGCCTTGTCAAAAATGTCGACGCCGCAATGGTAAACGTTCGCACGCGAGCCCCGTAGGTGCCGCCGTCCGGGAAAATCAGGCAGGACGTCCCGGTTTCTGAAAAACGGAATAAAAAAAAGCTTCTTTTCCGCGGATAGGTCCGCAGAAAAGAAGCTTTTCAGATCAGAACCGTCATAAAAACCGCTCAAAAGCGGCTTTTTCCGGTTATTTGTTGAGGCCGTACTTGGCAATGTTGCGGTCGGCGACCTGCTGGATGAGTTCGATCTCTTTGTCGCCGCCTTCCATCTTGAAGAGGTGTTTGACACGGCTC
>JAGAEB010000096.1 GCA_017613335.1 Methanosarcinaceae archaeon | reverse complement strand
TCTTTGTTTTTTATGCTTCGCCGTCATCTTTCCCGGATTTTTACCTTTTTCACCGGTATTTGCCGCATTTTTGCATTTTCTGTCCGGCTTTTCCGTTTATCCTTCCGTTTCATCCGGCTTCTCGGCTGTTTCATCATTCTGTCGGGTCTTTCCGATTTTTCATATCTGCGTCCGTTTTATCCGCTTTTCGATATTTTCATCAGGTTCATCCGCTTTGTCATCGTTTCCGTTCATCTCTTCTGCTTTTACATTTCCGGCCGGGGATTTTCCGTCCTCCTGCATAAATTTTACCAAAGTTGCCGCCTGTAACGAAAAAATTTCGGAACACATTTAAATAGGAACCTTCCTTCTGATATCCCGGGTATTCCTGAAATATTATTTTATGAATAAACGAATAACGTGGAAATCATGACAAGAGATATCAGTGTTGCTGAAAGGATCCGCGATATCCGCGAATCCTGTGAAATGACGGCAGAAGAAGCTGCTGAACGCATTCATGCGGATGCGGATCTGTACAAACGCTTTGAATCGGGTGAAGAAGACATCCCGATCAGCGCTCTCTACGAAATCGCAGGCCTTTTCGGCGTCGACCTCACGGATCTTCTGACGGGGGTGTCTCCGCGCCTGGAAACGTTCTCTGTTGTGAGAAAGAATGAAGGACACGAGATCGAACGCTGTCCGGGTTACTCTTTCAGGAGCATGGCCTACAATTTCAAAAACAGAAAGATCGAGCCGCTCATCGTTGACCTTGACCCTGTCGAAAACAAGAAAATGAAACTGATCTCGCACCCCGGACAGGAATTCAACCTCATTCTTGAAGGAAAAGTCCGCGTCATCGTCGGCGAAAACTCCGCCGACCTCGAAGAAGGCGACACCGCTTACTTCGATGCCACCATTCCGCACGGACAGGCGGTCATCGGCGACGAAAAAGCCAAATTCCTGACGGTCATCTTCCACGGAACGGACTACACCATTAAAGAGGATGAGTGAATGGCAGAAGAAACAAAATGCTGCAGCGCAGCCTCAGAACAAAAACCCGAAAATCCGATGCTTGCCAGATTCCTGCCGAGAGAATCTTTCAGTTCCTACGAGGATTTCAAAACAAACTTCCGGATCGACATTCCCGAAAATTTCAATTTCGGCTACGATATCATTGATGAATGGGCAAAGATATGCCCGGAAAAAACAGCTCTCCTCTGGTGCAACGACCACGATGACGAATACCGCATTTCCTGGGAAGAACTCTCCGATCTCAGCAACCGTTTCGCCGCCGTCCTCAAAGCGCACGGCATCGGCAAAGGCGATGCGGTCATGTACATCGTCAAAAGGAGATGGCAGTTCTGGCCCATGGCGATCGCCTGCATGAAGATCGGCGCTCCGTTCATTCCGGCCTCTTTCCTTCTGACTGTCAAAGACATCGATTACAGATGCCGGATCGCAGATGTCCGTCTCATCGTCGGCGCCTCCGACAAATGGATCGTTGACAACATCAACGGTGCGCTCAAAGATCTGAGCGGCATTCAGAAGGCCGTCATCATCCCGGAAAAAAATGCCAAAAAAGCCTACATCGAAAACGGCACGGCATACGCTTCGGATGATCCCGCTCTCAGCGACTGGTTCGATGTGACCGCCGAAATGAGGGAAGTCAAAGAGCCCTGGATCTGTCCCGCATCCGGAAAACCGGCGTCCGGCCATGATATGATGCTCGTCTATTTCACATCCGGAACGACCGGCTATCCGAAAATGGTCTATCATGATTATAATCACCCGCTCGGCCACATCATCACGGCGCATTACTGGCAGGGACTCGAATCGACCGATCTCCACATCTCCGTTTCCGATACAGGATGGGCGAAATGCGGCTGGGGCAAATTCTACGGCCAGTGGATCGTCGGCGTCACGAATTTCGTCTATGACATGGACGACTTCGTCCCGACGAACCTGCTCAAAAAACTCCAGGACTACAAAGTCACGACTTTCTGCGCGCCGCCGACGATCTACCGTTTCATGATCCAGGAAGATGTTTCCGGATACGATCTCTCAAACATCCGCCGCTCCATGACGGCCGGTGAAGCTCTCCAGCCGGAAGTTTTCAACCAGTGGAAAAAACTGACCGGCTGCAGCATCATCGAAGGCTTCGGACAGACAGAAGGCCCCGTTCTCTGCGCCAATTTCGAATGGCTGACGCCCAAACCGGGCTCGATGGGAAAACCGTCCCCGCTTTACGATATCGATCTCGTCGATGACGACGGCAGATCCGTTCCGACCGGCGAAGAAGGACGTATCGTCATCAAAGGTCTTGATAAATATATCCCGCCGGGACTTTTCCGCTGTTATTACAAAGACGAAGCCTCCACGCAGGCCTCCTGGCATGACGGCATGTATTTCCCGGGCGACATGGCCTGGAAAGACGAAGACGGCTACTTCTGGTTCATCGGCCGTTCCGACGACGTCATCAAATGCTCCGGCTACCGCATCGGCCCGTTCGAGGTCGAATCCGCTCTCCAGGAACACCCGGCCGTCCTCGAATGCGCCGTCACGGCCGTCCCCGATCCGATCCGCGGCGAAGTCGTGAAAGCAACGATCGTTCTGACTCAGGGATATGTCGGCTCGCCCGAACTGATCAAAGACATCCAGAACCACGTCAAAAAAGCAACGGCGCCGTACAAGTATCCGAGAGTCGTCGAATTCGTGGATTCTCTCCCGAAGACGGTCTCCGGAAAGATCATGAGAAAAGAGATCAGAAGACAGGACCGCCTCAAATACGGCGGATGACCGCAGGGACCGCCCGAAGATCCGGATCTGAACAGCAATGTTCTCTTCCGGATCATTTTCATACCGGCAGAACATCCGGAATCCTGTTCATGCCGGCCCTGTTTTCAGATTCCGCGTAAGCCGGCTCTGTTTTCAGATTCCGTACAGGCCGGCCCTATTTTCAGATTCCGTGTGAGCCGGCTCTGTTTTCAGATTCCGTGTGAGCCGGCTCTGTTTTCAGATTC
>JAGAEB010000095.1 GCA_017613335.1 Methanosarcinaceae archaeon | reverse complement strand
TGTGTTTCACAGTTGTGTTTCACAGTTGTGTTTCACAGTTGTGTTTCACAGTTGTGTTTCACAGTTGTGTTTCACACTGTGTTTCACACTGTGTTTCACACTGTGTTTCATACCGTGTTTCACACTTGTGTTTCACACTGTGTTTCACATTTGTGTTTCACACTGTGTTTCACATTTGTGTTTCACACTGTGTTTCAACTTGTGTTCCACACTTGTGTTCCGCACTGTGTTTCACATTTGTGTTTCACATTTGTGTTTCACACATGTCCGCTTCCGTATTTCATCTCTCTGTTCTGTGATCCTGCCGGACAGCGCCGTATTTATCTGTTCTCGTGATAAAAACCGCAGCAGGTTTTCAAATCATTTTTATCTGTTGACATAATAGAAATAAGATTTATGTTAGCTGAAATTGTTTCTGTCATTCTTGTCTCATTATGGGTCATGCTTCCGGCTTATCTGCCGAATTCGTTTGCTGCGCTTTTCGGCGGGGGAAAACCGATCGATTTCGGAAAAACGTTAAAGGACGGCCGCCGGATCCTCGGTGACGGGAAAACATTCGGCGGATTTTTCGCCGGCATTTTCTGGGGTCTGATGACGGGTCTTTTCCAGATCTGGCTGCTTTCAAAAGGTTTTACCCTTTTCGGGATCTCCTTCCCGGGATTCAGCGCGACGGGCGTGCCGGATGCACTCGATTTTTCCGCGATCGTCACGATCATGTCTCTTTCCGTCGGCGCTCTCCTCGGCGACATGGCCATGAGCTTCGTCAAAAGAAGGATCGGTCTTCAGAGAGGTGCTGCCCTTCCCGGCGTCGACCAGTATGATTTCCTCGCCGGCGCTTTCATCCTGACGGCTCTGACTTCATGGACCTGGATGTCTCAGACATTTACGCCGTGGATGCTTGTCGTGATCATTGTCCTGACGCCGATCCTGCATCTCGGAACGAATATCGTCGGATACAAACTGAAGATCAAAAACGAACCCTGGTAAACAAAAAGTGTGACAGAGTTCACAAAACCGCAGACATGAATACTGCAGGCATGAATACTGCAGGCATGAATACTGCAGGCATGAAGACCGCAAACGCGACAATGCAGAAACAAATACGCTCAAAAGTGATCATTAAATAATTAACCGATCAACCGATTAACCGGAAAATCTGATACATGGGGTATCTTTATGACTGATGATATTATCGTATCTACTTTAAAAGAATGCGATGCCGTCCGCTTCGGCGAATTCGTTCTGGCTTCCGGTCAGAAAAGCAACTTCTATATCGACATCAAAAAAGCAAGCACCAACCCGAAAGCTCTGAAGATCATCGCTGAAAAGATCGCCGGGATCGTCCGCGAATACGCCGCCCGGAATCCGGGAAAGAAGCTGATCATCGGCGGCGTTGAACTCGGCGGCGTTCCGATCGCAACGGCCGTATCCCTTGAAACGGGTCTTCCGCTTCTCATCATCAGAAAAGCCGTCAAAGATTACGGCACAAAAAGCAGATATGTCGGCGATATGGATCCCGAGGCCGAGATCATCATGACAGAAGACGTCACGACGAGCGGCGGATCCGTCAAAAAAGCCATCGAAGCCATCCGGGCGGACAACGGCTGCGTCAATCAGGTCATCGTCATCGTCGACAGAGAATCCGGCGCGACGGAATCGCTCAAAGAGATCGGGATCGATCTCATACCGCTTGTCCGCTCCGGCATGCTCCTCAAAAAAGAATGATACGGCAGAAAAAGATCCGGTACAAAAACAGAGGCGATCAGCAGAAACAGGCCGTCAGGGAAGGAAATTATGTAAATAGTATCAAGGTATTATGTATTAACAATTGTATAACATCATCAAAACGATCCATCACCAAAAACGATCCATCACCAAAAACGATCCATCACCAAAACGATCCATCATCAAAAACAAATGCACTATCAAAACCAACGATCCGGCGGGGACTCCCGGTTTCCGCCGGAGATCCCCGGGACCCGATATGAAAATCATTCAATCTCAAACCGGCCGGATGCTGATCATCCTTTTTCTTCTGCTGGCAGGAACGGCATCAGTTTCCGTGACGGCATCAGCATCATCCGATACATCCGATCAGATCTGGAGCGAAGCGGCAGACCCGTCTTCTTCTTTTGTGTGGACGCCTCAGACTTTTGAAGGATTCTATTATAATTATTCAACCGGATTCGGCACGGAAGAGATTGCCGTCAGTGTCAGCAAAAACCGTGAAATCAAAGCAGGCGATCTGGAATACACCACGACCGCCGACGATGTCTCTTTCGCCTATGAAGACTGGGGCGGCTGTTCCGTGATCGCCTGGCTCGGCACGCCGTACGTTGCATCCCTTTCCGACTATGATGCCAAGAGCCGGTCATATACGGCTTCCTTTGCCGATGACGATTTCAGCTTCCTCTCCGAAGGCGTCCTGCCGGAGATCCTGGCCGACTCCGCAGAAACGGTGACGCTGCGCAAAAACGAAAAACTGAAACTCGGCAACAATTACACGCTCATCGCCGAAGACATCGACAAAGACAACGATGAAGTCGTCCTCAGTCTCAAAAAGAACAGCAAAGAAGCGGATTCACAGACGATCTCTTCCGATGAGGATTTCATTTATACGGCAGACGTCGGGCGCGTCAAAGACGTCCCGGTGATCGTCGTCCGCGTCGGCAGCATCTCATCGAACCGTGTCGAGATCGAGGGCATCTTCCAGATCTCGGATGATCCGGAAACGATCAAAGAGGGCCGGAAATCGAATCGTCTGAAGATCACTGCCCTGGATGACGATATGATCGTCATGACAAATCCGGAAAAGATCTCCCTGAAATCTCAGCAGACGATCGATCTGACGGAAAATTACAGGATCATCGTCTCCGATTCGGAAAACCTGGCATTCACCCTCAGATGCCTCGACGGCGCCAGATATATCAACGAACTCAATGTCAGCAACGCGGCATTAAGACCCGCATCACAGGACAGATTCATCGGAAAACTGTCCGATGAGGAGATCTTTGAAAAAGCCGGAACGGTCTCCGACGATTCAGTGCGTCAGGACGTCTGGACGGGTCTCAGTTTCCCGGGATTCTATTATAACGCAGGCCCGGTCGAAGATGATGACGGCAAAGATTCCGACGTCAATCCGGAAAAACTGTCGATCGACGATATGACATCAGATGCCGTTCCGAAAGGAAAGATGACATATTCTGCCGACACTTTCTCCGTGCCGTTCTCATACGGATCATGGGGTTCTTTCAGAATGATCATGATCGGCGGCGTTCCTTATCTGGCCGGATATACCGGCTCAGACACGACGAACAGATCTTCCGCCCGCAATGTCTCTCCGTTCGTCAAAGACGATATCGGCCTGATCCCGGAAGGCTTCGTCTGCCCGATCCTGATCGATATCGCGGAAACCGGGATCTGCACGCCGGGAAACGAGATCGATCTCGGGGACGATTATGCTGTTATCATCGGAATGATCTCCGGAAACGGCAGCAATAACACGATCGATATAAGACTTCTGCAGAACGGCACGCCGGTCTTCTCCGAAGAAGTCGGTCCGGACAGCAATTTCGTCTATGAGACAAAAATCGGCAACGTCTCCGTTCCGGTCATTGCCCTTCACATCCGCGATATCACCGGCTCGGGAAAAGAAGGAAACGTGACGATCGACGGCTGTTTCCGGATTTCCGAAAACGTCTTCGACGTCTCTCCGGGAACCGAAACGGACAACATGAAAGTCTCCGGCGCCGGTAAGAGCAGCGTCCTGTTCGAAAACACGAAAGAGATTCCGCTCGACGGCGGCACATCGCATCTGATCGGATCTTATTCTTTCTGCAGCATCGAGAGCGATGAACTGTGCTTCTTCCCGTATGTCTCCGGCTCCGCCGAAGATGAAAGCGACATTATCACGACTTTTCAGGCGCTCAATATCACGAAAAAAGATCTCCCGGACGACGGACAGGAAAACACCGGAAACACGGGCGCCGACACCGGCGCACAGGACGGTTCCGCCGAGAACGAAATCCGCATCCTTCTCCCGGATCAGATCTTCCTCAACGACAAAGTCACAGTCACGGTCACCGACAAAAACGGATGGTTCCTTGCAGACGCCGTCATCAGATGCGAAGGCACAGAGATCGGCCGCACGGATGAGAGCGGCGCACTTATCCTGCTGGCGTCTCCTGCCGGTTCCTACAACCTGACAGCTTCCAAGGAAACGTATGAAGACGGAAAAGCCGTCCTGACTGTTCAGGAAAACGGCCCGGCTCTTCAGGCCGTATCCGGAACGGACGCATCTGATACGACTGCCGGAAAGACGCTTTCCGAAAAGATCAGGGGATTCTTTAACAGAAACACGACGTCCGCTCCTCCGGAAAACGAGACGCCGACCGGATCCGAAACCGCCTCTTCCGCACCCGCTGCCCTGACAGGCCCTGCCGTTCTGCCCGGCGCCTCTCCTGAAAATCCGGCCGGATCAAATGAGGCCGGGCATCTCCCGGAAAGAGCGACGATCTACGGCGCTCTGTCAGTCGTTATGGTCATGAGTTCATTCCTGATCCTCGTCGGCCTCTACGTTATGACAAAAACGGGACGGATCAACATCCTGTAAATGATCAGGCGACACGCCGGCATACCGGAAAACGAAGGCAGAGCCTTTCCGGATATTTCCGGCCGCCTGAATCCTTAAAACTTCCGCCGGCCGGTTTCAATTCTGAACACCTCTGCCGGCCGGTTTCAATTCTGAACACTTCCGGCGGCCGGTTTCAATTCTGAACACTTCCGGCGGCAGGTTTCAATTCTGAACACTACCGGCGGCCGGTTTCAATTCTGAACAATCCG
>JAGAEB010000094.1 GCA_017613335.1 Methanosarcinaceae archaeon | reverse complement strand
GAAATAAATTAAATTCATCAAGTGTAGTATATAATAAGAAAATGAAAACGTGAAAAAGAATACTGACGGAAGTTTCAATCCCGTAAGGGTCTGATTAAAACAAAAAAAGACCGGAACAGATTCAGAATGACTCAGTATTAATGACATAAAAAAGATGCAGACCAAAAAAAAAGTTCCCGGAAGAATCCTCTTCCGGGAACTTTTTCAAATCATGAAGACGGACCTGATCAGACCGCATTTACTCGAGGACTTCGAGGATGTGCGTGGTGATGGTCGATTTTCCGCCGGTCGGTTCGGCCAGAACTCTTCCGCAGACATTGCAGACGACTTTGCGGCTGGCGCTGCCGAAGATGATCTGTTCGTTTTCACAGCTGTTGCATTTAACGCGCAGGAATCTGCTTTTCGGACGGTTAGTGTAATCCATTTCTTCTCACTCCTTACTCGGCGAATTCGAATTTCTTTGCTCTGAAGCACGGTCTCTGGTGTGCCTTGTTGCAGGTGTTGCATTTGTACTTCAGGAAGATCTTCTTGGTCGGCTTGTCGCCTCCCGGAACCTTGGAGAATTTGCCTGAGTTGCCGATACCGGTCTGTCTCTTCTTCTGTCTGGCGATCATGGTCAGGGAAGAAGCCTTTCCTTTCTTAACTCTCTCAACAGTGTGTTCGGTGTGTTTTTTGCAGAACGGACAGTACGTTCTGAATTTCTTCGGGATTTTCATTGATTCCACCTTCGGTTTAGGATTGTCCTGAGCATATGATATCGATCAGATCATAACAGATCATGATCAGAACGATCAGAGAAATATTGCCGGACAGCCGGCCTGCGGCTCAGAAGCCGGACCGGAAACAGGCAACGTCCGGAAAGCATGAACACAGACACGTTCATTAGCGACACGTGCATCAGATGATCGGCCGGAATCCGGAAGATGAAAGGAAACCGCCCGCAGGACTCATGCCCTGATGATCCTGTCAGACAGGATCATCATGCGGACACATTGCTCAATACCCGATTCAGAAGGGCATTGTCATATTTAATATTTGTTATTCCTGACCGGAAGAATCCGGCGCAGAGGGGCCGGAACCGGAAGGATCGGCGGAAGAAGGGCCGGAACCGGAAGGATCGGCGGAAGAAGGGCCGGAACCGGAAGAATGAGGTGAGAACATATCGCCCGGCGGGAATTTTCCGGTACCGGTCTCGTGTTTTTTGGGTTTTTTCGGGAGACTGTTGAGGCTTCCGAGACCCATGTTCATGATGTTTGTATCCTTCATCGTTTCGGGATCAGGATCGGGCTTTGCCGGGTTTCCGGAATCCGGAAGAGCATCAGCTGATGATACGCTTTTTCCTGCGCCGGGAGAAGATCCGGAACCGGGCGCAGATCCTGCGTCTGATGACGGACCGGCGGATGCCCGGCGGCTTTTGCGCTTTTCATCGGTGATGTTTCCGATATCTGCGAGGATGCCCGTATCAGAGCCGTCTTCAATGACGGCCGCAACGAGTTCGCGGCGGGCGTCCATGATCGCCCGGTAGACCGTCTGAAAAAGGATCTGTTCCTGCGGCAGAAGTTTATCATAATCCTTTTTCATAAAAACGGCGCCCGGACTTGAAAAGGCAACAGACGTCGCGCGGTCGATGACCTTTCCGACACGCCGCATGAAGATCGATTCGATGTCCGAGGTCATGCTCGAGAGCTGATCTTCGAGCATCCTGTATTCAAGAGAACGCGGACGGAGCTTTCTCATATCCTCTTCAACGGAACGGACCGCTGTTTCCGCCTGATCATAGAAATCGATCTCGATCGGCTTGATATCCCGGTCCTTTTCCTTCCGGGCCGTTTCTTTAATCTCATCTGGTTCCATAATTTGCAACACCTCTGCACATCAGATAGACAGCAGCATATTCCGGAAGTTCCGCCGGACCTTCCGTCACATCATATTCGTTTCCGCCGATCTCGAAGGAAAACGGCCTGCTGACAGTAATCGCTGTCGGTCTGTCCGAAAAAGCGACCGCCTCCGTGAGCGGATCAAAATCGGGCAGATGCGATACCGGGATCGTTTTGACCTCGAAGCCGGATCCGCCGTGAAGAGATCCCGGCAGACGGATCAGGCGGTGGATATCGCCCGTCACCGGTTCGTCGACGCTCGCGCCGAAATCGACACCGAGCCGGCTGACCGTCCGGTCGACGACATAACTGAAGAAATCACTGAATTCGAACATCCTGAAAAATTCAAGGCGTCCCTTGTTCTCGATGTCCGAAAGCGCTTCTTCGCTCTGTCCGATCTCTTTGAGCTTGCGGATCGATGCCGGACCGGCATTCATGTTGATCCTCAGGTCTGAAAACATTTCTTTGTCGTCTTTGGCAGCTTCCGTCCGGAGATAGTCCGTCATGTAGACGGCGATCCGTTTTCCCCAGCCGGACCGGACGTCCCGGATCCCGTATTTGACAGGGACGTGTTTTTTCCCGTTGAATTCCTTTGTCCCGGCGCCCGTATCGCCGACCATGGCCTCTTTTTTGAGGAAGTATTTTGCATTGATGCCGCGGCCGCTGATATAGTTGACGATCTCGCGGCGCTGCGCGCTGTCCAGTTCACGGATCTTTTCATCATAGATATGGAAATGATAGCCTCTGCCGCCGGAAAAAACAAGTTCGATCGAACTTTCGGCAATGCCGAAATCATCTGTCAGGAAATCGAGAAGCTTGATCGTTTCATTTTTCACATGAGCCAGCATATCCGAATAAGTATGCTTCGCCCCCGGCAGATGATCCGCATCAAGATCGAAGATGAGATCTGCGCCCAGCCATTCCTTGTCGACCATCCGGCGGGCCGACGGACTGTCGTAATAGGCCGCGGAATAATAGGAATGCATCGGTGCGGCCGCCGTCATATATCTTCTGACGTCCTCGGAAGACGCGAAAGCCCGATGGCGGGTCATGATGACTTCCGGCAGCGGATCGAACCGGATGAAAGCCCACTCCCTCTGAAGATAGGAAGGCGGCATGCGGACAGGATTCTGCTCGAAATGTGAGCGGAATTTCATCTTCAGAAATCTTTTTGTCTGTTCATCCATGGTTTTTCATCCCGTTCTGATGGGCGGCCTTCAGCCGGAAACTGATACGATCACACAATGATACGATCGATCACGCAGATGCTGTCGTTAAGATCGATCAGGAGTTAAACGGATCAGGTTATTTTAAAATGATGTGACAGAAAATGAAAACTGTCTGTAATTAATCGCTATTGTCTATAAGAATTTTCAGCTTTCCGGAAAGACAGGCCGGAAACATCAGACGCAGATACCGGCCGGAAAATATTTTCCCGCCTGTCGTTCCGTTGTGTCTGCCGTCATCCTTTCATCTTCCTTTCATCTTCCTTTCAT
>JAGAEB010000093.1 GCA_017613335.1 Methanosarcinaceae archaeon | reverse complement strand
TTCACGACAGTGTTTCACACTGTGTTTCACGACAGTGTTTCACACTGTGTTTCACGACAGTGTTTCACACTGTGTTTCACGACAGTGTTTCACACTGTGTTTCACGACAGTGTTTCACAACTGTGTTTCACGACAGTGTTTCACACTGTGTTTTCACGCTGTGTTTCACAGTATTTCTCACAATGTCTTTCATCCGGTCTTTTCTCCCGGCGATGTCTTCCCGGAGATCTGTCCGGGTCATTTTTTTTATAATTGTTCTGAACTTCTATACCTGAGATCATATCTGAAACGGGGGGACATCACACGGCTTACAGAGAATTCAATGATCAGGATGAACAGTTTAATGCGGCCTGCCGTCAGATCCTGGAACGCGTCATGCAGGGGGGCATTGAAACGGAAGCCGATCTGAACCGCGTCAAAAAAGATGCCTGTAAAAAATACCGTCTCAGCACGCTGCCGACGAACGGCGACATCATCCTGCGCGGCACTGATGAGGAAAAGAAAGCCATCCGCGACGTTCTTCAGAGAAAACCTGTCAGGACGGTCTCAGGCGTTGCCGTCATTGCCGCCATGACTTCTCCGGCACCGTGTCCGCACGGCCAGTGCGTGCCGTGTCCGGGCGGTCCTTCTTCCGCTTTCAGATCGCCTCAGAGCTACATGGGAAAAGAACCGGCGGCCATGCGCGCATTTGAATTCGGGTTCGACCCGTACGATCAGGTCAGTTCCCGTCTCACGCAGCTGGAAACGATCGGCCACGATGTCTCAAAAGCGGAACTCATCATCATGGGCGGCACTTTCTCTGCGAGAACACTCGATTATCAGGAATGGTTCGTCAAACGCTGCCTCGAGGCCATGAACGATCACGGATGCCGGACGGGCTCTCCCGCCTGGAGAGAATCGCTGACAGCTGAGACCGGACGGATCGAAACACCTGTCGGCCCCTACTTCACACTCGAAGCCGTCCAACGTGCGAATGAAACAGGCGCCGTCAGAAATACGGGGATCACGTTTGAAACAAGACCCGACTGGGCCAAAGATGACCATATTGAAGAATTTCTCAGACTCGGCGGCACCAAAGTCGAGCTGGGCGTCCAGAGCATTTATGATGACGTTCTCCTGAAAATGAAACGCGGGCACACGGTTTCAGAAACGGCGGACGCCAACCGCCGTCTCCGCGACAAAGGCTTCAAAGTCGGCTTCCATATGATGCCGGGCCTTTTCGACACGGATCCTGACCGCGAGATCGAAGGATTCAGGACGCTTTTTGAAAATCCCGACTTCCGGCCCGATTACATAAAACTCTACCCGACGCTCGTCACCGAAGGGACCGAACTCTGCCGGATGTGGCAGAACGGCGAATACATGCCGCTGACGGATGATGACGCGCCGGATCTCATTTCACGCATCAAGGAGATCCTCCCGCCCTGGACGCGTCTGCAGCGTGTCCAGCGCGATATCCCGGCCCACCAGATCCTCTGCGGCGTCAGAAAGAGCAATCTCCGTCAGATCGCCGAAGATAAACTCCATGAGCGCGGCGGCCGCTGCCGCTGTATCCGCTGCCGCGAGGTCGGGCACAATCTCCTGAGAAACAATCCGCCGGATCCTGAGAACATCCGTCTCCGCGTCGAAAAATATGACGCCTGCGGCGGAACGGAGCATTTCATCGAATTCGCCGACACCCAAAAAGACATCCTGATCGGCCTCTGCAGACTCCGTTTCCCGGAAGACCGCGAAAGACCCGACTTCCCGATCCTCAGAAACACCGCGCTCATCCGCGAACTCCACGTTTACGGCTCCATGCTCGCGCTCGGCGAGAAATCCCCGGGAAGCTGGCAGCACCGCGGCTACGGCCGGGAACTGATCGAAAAAGCCGAAGAACTCGCCAAGGACGCAGGCTATGACAAACTATCCGTCATCAGCGGCATCGGCGTCAGAGAATATTACCGCAGATACGGGTATGAATTCGACGGCCGGTACATGACCAAAAATCTCCGAATCGAAAATTCCTCCGGATCTTTCTGATCGGAAAATTCTTCCGGATTTTTCTGACCTAAAAATTCCTCTGAAAAATTCTGACCGGAAAATTCCCCCGAATTTTTCTGATCGAAAAATTCCCCCGAATTTTTCTGATCGAAAAATTCTTCAGAAAATTTCTGACCGGCATTCCCGTCGGAAATTTTCTTTCTGTTCTTCATCGGATACTGATTTATAGATAACAGCCTCTTTTCCGTCCATGAGACTCGACAGTTATCTTGTGGAAACCGGCTTCCTGAAATCCCGCGGCCGCGCCAAACGCGCGATCGAAGAAGGAAAAGTGAAACTCAACGGCGTTGTCTGTACAAAACCTTCCAAAAACGTTTCCGTCAACGACAAAGTCGACATTGAGGAAGGCCTCGATATGCCGCGCGGCTATTTCAAGCTGAAAGCCATCCAGGAAAGGACAGGCCTGATCAGAAAAGGCGACAACATTCTCGATCTCGGATCGAGCGCCGGCGGATTTCTGATGTGCGCCGCCGAAGTCCTTGAAGGGACCGGCCATATCCACGGCATCGAATTTTCAAGAGATTTCAGACAGGAACTGGGACAGATTGCGCATGACAATGAAAACGTTTCCGTGATGTTCGATGATGTTTTCACGGTCGACATTGACCGGATTCCCGGCGCGCCTTTCGATGTCCTCCTGAGTGACATGACGCTCGAGCCGCTGGATTCCGTCAAAGCCCTCAAACGCATCTGCCCTCTTCTGAAAGAAGAAGGCCGTCTTCTTCAGGTCATCAAGATCCCGAAGAACAAGACAAAAATGCCCGTCATCAAAAAGATCAGGTCGGCCGGCTTCGATATCATCGACATGATCGAACCGGAACGTCAGGAAGTCTATTTCATCGCTGTCAAAAAACAGGCCGCAGCCGATGATGCAGACAATTCTGAAAACGATTCTGAAAACGGCTCTGAAAACGGCTCTGAAAACAACTCCTTCCCCGGAAACAATGAAGACGACGAAAGATCCGTCACAGGAAACGACAGCGTTCTTTCTGCAGACACAGATGAATCCGTCAGTGAAGAATGAATCACAGATCGCCTCCGCAGCCGGAGACTCTGATCCTCCGGCGGCCGGCAATCGTTACCTGCCGGCATCCGAAAATCCGGAGATTTTCCGGAAGCATCAGCCGGATCTGATGCTTCCGGCTCTTTTTTCTGATATTATTTCCGATAGAGTCTTCTGCTTATTCTGTGCCGGCCTGACCGTCTTCTCCCCGTTCATCATTTTCTCTTCAACAATCCCTGTTTCATCACTCTGTCTCATCCTCTGTTCCGATCCTCTTTTTTATCCATATGTTCTCTCATCCTCTTCCTCTGTTCCGATCCTCTTTTTCATCCATATGTTCTCTCATCCTCTTCCTCGTCTTCTTGCTCCTCTTCTTCCTCGTCTTCTTCGTCGTCCTCTTCCTCGTCCTCCTCTTCTTCGTCGTCTTCCTCTTCGTCATCATCGTCATCGGCGAATCCTGCCCCTCTTTTCATTTTCCGGTACAGGAAAACCGAGACGGCAGCAAGGATGATCAGTCCCGAAAAGAGGATAAAGAAGACAACGACAAAAACGGTCTTCATCAGCGCCGGTCTTTCTGATATGACAGTGTTTTCCCTGTCAGTGTACCGGTCATCGTTTTCGGAAAACGCCTCACGATCCTCTCCACCGGCTTTCGTCTCACCCCGCGGAAATGCGGTTCCTTTCTCGTCTCCGTCATTTTCAGGATCCTGTCTGATATCCGGCGACGGATCGGCGGTCCTGTCCCGGCTGATCACGGAACTGACGAACGATGAATAATCCTTTTCGCTGTCCTCGTTTTCATCCTTATTTCCGTCACCGGCGCCGGGGCTTTCTTTTCCGTTTCCGTTGTTTCCGGACGGTTCTGTTTCCTGACCGCCGGCCGGATCATTTTCATTGATGCCGGATTCCTGATCTGTCAGATACACAGGCAGGCGGATGCCGCCTGCGAACGGCGAATCATCCCGGGAAACATAAAACAGGTTCAGTTTGATGTTTTTCTTATCGTCTTCCGAAAACATCCTCGCCGTTTCCGTATCTGAAAGAGTGACCGTCAGGTCTCTGTATTCGCCGGGGTTCAGTATTTCATCCGTGTCCGAAAGTGTCAGGACATCAAGGACGGCATCGTCTTTTTTCCCGTCTTTCTGAAAATAGAAACTGACAGAAAGCGGTCTGTCACCGGTATTCACGACTCTGACCGTTTTCGAATCAGGACTGCCGTCTCCGGAAACTGTCAGTGTGATGTTCTCCGCCGAAACGGACAGACTGATAACGCCGCCCTGATCCGCTGACCCGTCTGCCTGGGACGCCGGAACAAAAACAGATGAAAAACACAAAAACAGCAGAAGGATCAGAACAGCCCGGCTCTTCCGGCAGCAGCCGGATCCGGAGAGACGGCATCTCTCTGTTTTTCCCGTCCTTTTCCTCTTAATTTCTTTGCTTTCTGTCTCTTTTCCTTTGCTTTCTGTCTCTTTTCCTTTGCTTTCTGTCTCTTTTCCTTTGCTTTCTGTCTCTTTTCCTTTGCTTTCTCTTTCGTCCGTCTTCCGTTTTTTTCTGATCTCTTCTGTTTTTTTCAGAGTATTCTGCATACTTTTTACCTCCGGTCCCGTATTCCGGTAACCCGCCTGCAGGATCCTGATCCTTTTCCGGTCAGGAGATCCGTATCCGGAGATTCACGTCCCGGCAGGCGGAAAGATCTTCAGAGACAGCACAGATCAATGCAGAATTTAATCATTCGTTTTTTCATATTATTCGCCATGTTTATATAGGTTGTAACCGTGCACGCCCGCCCGGTCAGTCTTATGCCGTTCTGTTTCATTCATTCCCTGCGGTTTTCGATCATGATTTCGTTATTTTCTCTTCCTTCTTTTTGTTTTTTCAGCGGCCGCTCTTTTTTCCGGATTTGTTTCTGATCTTTTCCTGATCTGTTTCTGATCTGTTTCTGATCTTTTCCTGATCTGTTTCTGATCTTTTACTGATCTGTTCCGGAAATGTTATATTGTCTCTATATTGTCCTATATAGATTACATAGATTATCCTTATAACGAATGTTTCCGGTCTTATCCATCTGTCAAACGACACGGAGAATCTGACGGAGTTTTACGATGGATATTCTTCTGATTGCTTTCCTGCTGATCGCCTGTTTTTACATGGCCTGGAATATCGGCGCAAACGACCTTGCGAATGCAATGGGTACGTCTGTCGGCTCCAAGGCGCTGACGATCAGGCAGGTCATCATCATTGCCGGCGTTTTTGAATTTGCAGGCGCCGTTCTTTTCGGCGGCCGCGTGACCGACAAGATCGCAACAGGCATCGTCCCTCTGGGTCCTGTCATGGAATCAAATCTCGACACCGTCGCCGTCGGTATGCTGGCTGCGATCCTGGCCGCGGGATTCTGGGTCACACTGGCGACGATCAAGAATCTTCCCGTCTCGACTTCTCATTCCATTGTCGGTGCCATTCTCGGTTTCGGCCTGGTCTGCGCCTATGACAAAGTCATTCTTCTCTCCGACATTCACTGGGGCGTGCTTGTTTCCATCATTGCCAGCTGGCTTTTATCCCCTCTTCTCGGCGGCATCGTTGCCTATATTCTTTTCTGGATCATCCGTAAGAAATTTTTCAGCAATGCCACAGAAACTCAGGTCGCCGCAACCGAAAAGAAATTCATCATCCTTCAGATCGTCACAGCCTGCTTCGTCGCCTTTTCACACGGTTCAAACGATGTCGCCAATGCTGTCGCGCCGCTCTCGGCCGTTCTGAATATGTATGAAGAGTTCAGTTTCCCTGTCGTCAGTGTTTCCTTCGGCGTTCTGATCATCGGCGCCGCCGGCATGGTCCTGGGTCTTGCCATGTGGGGTCACAAAGTCATCGAGACGATCGGCAGCCAGATCACAGAGCTGACGCCGACCAGAGGCTTTTCCGCACAGTTTTCGACCGCAGCCGTCGTCCTTCTCTGCAGTTATATCGCTCTGCCGATCTCTACGACGCACGTCCTCGTCGGATCCGTCATCGGTGTCGGTCTTGCCGGCGGTCTGACAAGCGTCAACCTGAAAGTCGTCAAAAACATCGTCTCTTCATGGATCACGACCGTTCCGGTCTCCGCCATGACTTCCATGTTCATCTTCATCGGACTGAGCTTTATTTTCCTCTGAATTTTCCGCTCCGCTTATCCTCATCACCTGTTTTAATCCGTTTTTTCTCATCCCTGTTTTAATCCGTTTTTCATCATCTGTTTTTCATCCGTTTTCCTCATGACCTGTTTTTCATCCGTTTTCCTCATGACCTGTTTTTCATCCGTTTTCCTCATCACCTGTTTTTAGCCGTTTTCCTCATGACCTGTTTTTCAGTCCGTTTGTCCGTATCTGACAATTTTTCAATCTGTTTATCCCGATCTGCCTCATTTTTCCCGTATTTTATGGAAAACATGAAATACCCGATCCCACTTTCAATGTTACGAAACAACTCTCCGATCGTAAACACAGTATTTCCGGCCGCATAGTTCACGATCGGCAGAGGGAAGTCTTCTCTCCCCTGAGAACAAAAATGGTGATAACATGACAAATTACATGAGGTCAGTTCTGAACATCTTCGTTGATTCTCCGTTTGCCCCGATGGATCAGCATGCCGCTAAAGTCATCGAATGTTCTTTCATGCTGGAACCGATGATCAAAGCCTATTTTGAGGGCCGGGACGAAGATGTTGAAAAAATGTGGAAAGAGATCGGAAAGCTTGAGCATGAAGCCGACATCATCAAACAGCGGTTCCGTGCGGAACTTCCCGGACTGTATACGCTCCAGCTCGACAAATCCGACATTCTGAAATTCGTTTCCCTGCAGGATCTGATCGCGAACTGCACCGAAGATGCAGCCGACCTCCTCATCATCCGCAAAGGCGCCGACCTTCCGGCAGAAGTCAAAGAATGTCTCCTCCGGCTCATCGGAAAAACAGTCGAATGCATCCGCGCTTATGAAAAAGCTGTCGGTGAACTCCAGGCGCTCCACTCGACATCCTACAGCAAAAAAGAAGTCGGGAAATTCCTCTGCTGCATCCCTCCTGTCGAAGAGATCGAACATGAAGTCGACGTTCTCGAAACACAGCTCAAAAAGACGATCTTCGACCACGAAAAAGAGATCGGCGGCGCAGGCGTCTATTATCTCTGCGAACTGACGAAAGTCATCAGTTCCATTTCCGATCAGGCAGCATCAGCTGTCGGTGTTCTTGTCCCGATGTTCCTGAAACTGATGTGATCCGGTTTTCCCGGATATGTTCTGTCCGGCCCGGTATCTCCGTTTTCCCCGGAATCTTTTGTTTCTCCGGAATTTCCTGTTTCTCCGGAATCTCCTGTTATTCTCAGTTTCCCGGAAAGATCCGGGCAGAAAAGCCGCAGATTCCGGCCGCCTTTTTTTCACGTCGGAAACACAAAATCTTTTATCATAAGAGTGCGTGTTTCCGCCCATTTATTAATCGACAAGAGGTATTTTCATGGAAATTTCCATTACCAAAACAATAAACCCGAAACCTGAACCGGACTGGAACAATCTCGGATTCGGCCGTTATTACACCGATCATATGTTCATCATGGACTATACGGAAGGCAAAGGCTGGCATGATGCCCGCATCGTCCCGTACGGCCCCCTGCCGCTGGATCCGGCAACGATGGTCCTCCACTACGGCCAGACTGTTTTTGAGGGTCTGAAAGCTTACAAGACCGCCTCCGGAGAGATCCGCCTCTTCCGTCCGGAAAAGAACATGGCCCGTCTGAACGTTTCCAATGAAAGACTCTGCATCCCGAAGATCGATGAAGAATTCGCTGTCAGAGCGATCAAAACGCTCGTTAAGACAGACGAACGGTGGATCCCGACATCACCCGGCACATCCCTGTACATCCGCCCGTTCATCATCGCCACAGATGCCCACGTCGGCGTTCACCCGTCCAAAACTTACAAGTTCATCATCATCCTCTCACCGGTCGGCTCCTACTATGCAGACGGTCTCAAGCCGGTCAAGATCTACGTCGAATCAGAATATGTCCGCGCTGTCAAAGGCGGCATGGGATTCGCCAAGACGGCCGGAAATTATGCGGCCAGCCTGAAAGCGCAGGAAGTCGCAGAAGCGCAGGGCTATTCTCAGGTCCTCTGGCTCGACGGCGTCGAAAGAAAATACATCGAAGAAGTCGGCGCCATGAACATCTTCTTCATCATCGGCGACGAGATCACGACGCCCGCCCTCAACGGCAGCATTCTTCCGGGCATCACCAGAGACTCCACTCTCCAGCTTCTCCGCGCCAAAGGCTACAACGCGACCGAGCGCCGCATTTCTGCAGAAGAGCTTTACGAAGCCTATCAGAAAGGCGAACTCAAAGAAGTCTTCGGTACCGGCACAGCCGCCGTCATTTCCCCGGTCGGCGAACTCCTCTGGAACGGCCACAAAATGATCATCAACAACGGCGAGATCGGAAAGATCTCTCAGATGATCTACGACACGATCACCGGCATCCAGAGCGGAAAACTCGAAGATGAATTCGGCTGGACTCAGAAAGTCGAATAAATCCGATCCGTTTTCTCTGTCCGGCATCCGGCTTTTCCGGAGCGGGACAGCCGTAAAAAAAGGCAGCAGACCTGACGGCCTGCTGCCTTTTTTTTATTTCAGGTCATTTCGTTCATCGTCTTCAGCATCCGGTCCTGCATCACTGCTCGCGCTTCTGACGATGATCCTGACGGTGTCCCCGTCTTTCAGGTCGAGCGCTTTGCGGATGCCGACAGGTGAAATGATCTCAAGAAGATCGGCGTGGTAATGTGTTCTTTCCGGGACGACGATCGCGCATTCGATCCCGTGGATATCCGCCGGATGACAGCGGGCGCCGCCGTATGTTCTTTCGCCGTCGGAAAAGCCGTTGATGCGGTATGACGGCATTTCCGGTATCATCCCGGCGCGGCCGACATCACTTTCTTTGATGCGGACATTGAGTGTTCCCGGGAACGGGTCGTGACCCAGAACAGTTCTGAACTGGTCGCGGTATCCGGAAACGCCGACATAATATCTGCCTTCCCCGATCCCGGTGACGACAGTCCCTTCGATCTCTGCGGTTTCCCGGACGCGGAAGATCATCTTGTAATCCGCGAATTCTTTTTTAAGAAGATCCATGCCGCGTTCATTGATCCGGACATCCTGACCGCCGGCGACGATCGTCCTGTCGATCAGGCCGGCCTCTTCAAGGTTTTTGAGATTCCTGGCGATCGTTTTGGAACTGGCGTTCAGGCGTTCTTCCAGATCCGCCGATGACAGGCGGACAGGATGCCTGCCGGCACCCATGAGGGCAAGTGTTTTCAGATACGGTATCTTATACATGATTTTCACCGGCTGACCGGACATTCAGGCCGGGAACAGAAACGGCGCCGCTTTTTCCAGAAACGGTATCTTTCACGGGCGGGACGGTCTTTCCGGCTTTCATCCGTTTGACTTTTTGATTCGGTCTGTTTTTGTTCGGTCTGTTTTTGTTCGGTCTGTTTTCTGATTCTGTCTGTTTTTGATCGGGTCTGTTTTTTGATCCGCTCTGCTTTTGATTTTCTGTTTTTTCGTTTTTCCGGCTTTTTCATTCGTCCTGTTCTTTCAGCCATTTTACGAAGCCGTCGATCGCTCTTCTGCGGTGGGAGACCGTGTTCTTGAATTCGTCCCCGAGTTCGCCGAAAGTTTTCCCGTTGTAATCGAAGATCGGATCGAATCCGAATCCGCCGTCTCCGCGTTCTTCAAAAGCAATCTTTCCTTCAACGATCCCCGGGAAGGTGACCGGTTCTTTTCCCGGCTCGCAGTAGGCGGCGACCGTCTTGAAATAAGCGCGACGGTCTTCGATTCCTTCCATCATCTTGAGGATCATGGGGTTTCCCAGATGATCTTCGACGAATCTGGAATACGGTCCGGGAAATCCGTTGAGGGCTTTGATGAAAATGCCCGAATCATCGACGAGCACAGGGATCTTAAGATCTTCAGCGGCAAGCGCAGCGCAACCGGCCGCAATGGGTTCCAGATCATCCGCCTGGATCTCCGGATAATCTCCTTTATTCTGAATGACTTCAATGCCGAGCGGCGCCAGGATTTCGGAAACTTCACGGAATTTTCCGGCGTTTCCTGTGACAAATACGATCTTTGACGGTTTCATGGGGATCACTGATAATGTTTCTGATTTTTCAGGTCTGTCCTGCAATCATTTTTTCAGGAATATCTGCCGCGCAGCCGGATCTCTCCGACACGTTTCAGGACGGCGCCGGCACTGCTGTACGTCTGCGCATATCCGGCGGAAAAGGCGGCGATGAGTTTTTCAGGATCATCGTGAGTGCTTTCGAACGTCCTGAAAAGGACATTGACATCGACGCCTTTGGCCTCCGTCTCGGAATCATGGACGGCCAGGCCGAAATCGATGAAATAAAGTTTCCGGACCGGATTTCCGCGACTGTCCGCCGCTGTCCGGCAGATGATGTTCGACGTCGTCAGATCACCGTGGATGATATCTGCAGCATGGAGTTTTCCGACAAGACGGCCGGTCTCTTCGGCCAGTTCTTCGTCGATCACGAACTTGAGCGGCAGGCCTTCGATATACTGCATGCGGAGCGCAAAATCATCGATCTGATAAACGACCGGCGTCGGGACGCCGGCGCGGCGCGCTTCCGAAAGCATTCTGGCCTCCGTTCTGGTTCTCTCTTTCCTGAGACGTTCATCAAGGCGCGGGTCACGGTAACCTTTGCTCACACGTTCCTTAATGACGACTTTTCTGAGATGCGGTTTCTCTGAATACGGATCATCTTCTTCTTCGGAAATGCGGACGACGGCTTCTGCGCCGTTCTGTATTTTCCGGATATCGGTCAGGAAATCGTCTTTCATCTCCTGTTTCCAGGTCACCTCGACCTGATCCGGCCGGAAGGACGGATCGATATGCGATTCTTCGACCGTCATCGTGTCTCCTGCCTGATACATGAGAAGACCCGTGCAGGCAATCATGACGCCGTTGTCGCCCATGTATTTCTTTTCCGGGACATAGAAGGCAGCGCCGCGTTCATCGCACATCTGCTGAAGCATTTCGCGAAGACGCATATTGGCGCCGACGCCGCCTGCCAGGAGCACTTCAGACTTTCCGGTGTGGGCGAGCGCTCTTTCCGTCACTTCGGCGGCCATGGCAAATGCTGTTTCCTGATAGGCATGACAGACGTTGCAGAGGACCTGATGATCCGGCCCCCCTTCCGGGATCCGGCCGTCTTTTCCGGCCAGCGCGCGGGAAGCCGCCGCCGAAAGACCCGAGAAAAAGAAATCCATGCCCTTGACCGTATAAGGCAGCTCCGGAAGCGAATCCGCTTCTTTTGCAAACGCTTCGATCTTCGGTCCGCCCGGATGCGTCAGCCCGGCCGTCCTTGAAAATTTATCAAGGGAATTTCCGAGACCGATATCGAGCGTTTCACCGAAGACTCTGTATCTTCCCTGTTTGTAAGCCAGGACCTGGGAATTGGCGCCGCTGACATAAAGGACGACCGGATCCGTCGCGGGCGTATTCCTGATCCCGATCTCGATGTGGGCGACACAGTGATTGACACCGATCAGAGGCTTTCCGAGCATGAGCGCGACCATTCTCGCAACAGTCGCCGTCACTCTCAGACAAGGGCCGAGACCCGGCCCTTTTGAAAAAGCAACCGCATCGATATCCTGCCTTGAATATCCCTTTTCTTCAAGCTGCCGGAAAAGATCGCCGATGACGGAAGATGCGCAGGATGCATGATGCTGGCCTGCCTCGCGCGGATGGATCCCGCCCTGCGGCGGCCGGTATGTGTCCGTCGCTTCTGCGATCACGTCATCCTGATCGACGACGGCCGCGCTGAAATTCCAGGCCGTTCCTTCAATACCGAGAATGATTGTTTTTTTCAAAAAAATTCCTCTGGACCCGGATCCCGCGATCTGAAATTTCATCCTCCGCCGGATCCTTTTCTGCATCCTTTTTCACATCCTTTTCCTGTAAATATTTTCCGTTAATCTTTTCCTGCGGATGTTTTCCGTCTTCCTTTTCCTGCCGTTGTTTTCCGTCTTCCTTTTTCTGCCGTCGTTTTCCGTCTTCCTTTTCCTGCCGTCGTTTTCCGTCTTCCTTTTCCTGAGGCTGTCCGGCGGCGGGCCGTTCCTGCTGCGTTTTGTGATAAGAATCCTTAAAATAGAATACAGGCGTTTTACGGCTATATGAGTCATTTATCTCTGTTTGTGAAAAGACGGGGACCTGAGATTCTTTCCCTGGTCGGTTTTGTCCTTCTCTGGGAACTGGCGGCTGACTTTATCGTCAAAGATTCTCTTTATCTCCCGAGTTTTCACGCAGTCGTTTTATCTTTTATCGACCGGCTCGGCAGCCCGGATCTTTACTTCGATATGGCGGTCAGCCTCAGACATTTCCTGACCGGCGCTTTTGCCGCGATCGTCATCGGCATTCCTGTCGGTATTCTCATGGGATGGTTCCCGACCGTTTTCAGGGGGCTTAACCCGATCGTCGAGCTCATCCGCCCGATCCCGCCGCTGGCCTGGATCCCGTTCGCCATCATCTGGCTGAAACTGACGCACGAAGCCGCTGCGATGATCATTTTCGTCGGCATGATCTTTCCGATCATCGTCAACACTTACACCGGTTTCAAAAACGTCCCGAAGATCTACGTCGAAGCTGCCAAAGTCCTCGGATGCCTGAAAAGTTTCGATCTCATCCGTTACGTTGCCGTTCCGGCAGCCAGCCCGATGATCCTCTCCGGCATCCGCGTTTCCATGGGCATCGGCTGGATGTGTCTGGCTTCCGCGGAAATGTTCGGCGTCAGCAGCGTCGGCATCGGTTACAAGATCTGGTTCTATTACGGTCTTCACCGGATGGAACTCGTCGTCGTCTACATGCTCATCCTCGGCCTTCTCGGCCTTGTGATCGATTATGTCTTCAGGAACATCATCGAGAAAAAGGCGCTGAAATGGCAGGAAGGAACGGTGATCTGAAATGGCAGAGACTGTCCTGAAAAATATAAGAAAAGTCTTCATTTCCAAAAACGAAGACGGCAAGGAAGTCGTCTCGATCGATGATGCTTCATTTACTGTCGCCGACGGTGAATTCGTCTCCATCATCGGCCCGTCCGGATGCGGCAAGACGACGCTCCTCAGGATCGTCGCCGGCCTTGAGACACAGACGTCCGGCGACGTTCTCGTCAACGGCGAGCCCGTACAGGGCCCGAGCCCGAAACGCGGCATGGTCTTTCAGGAATATTCCCTTTTCCCCTGGAAATCCGTCATCGACAACGTCGCATTCGGTCTTCGCATGCAGGGCATCGGAAAACAGGAAGCCCGCGAAAAAGCGCGCGAATATCTGGATCTCGTGGGTCTCTCCGAATTCGCCGCCAGTTATCCGAATGCTCTTTCGGGCGGTATGAAACAGAGAGTCGCCATCGCCCGCGCCCTTGCCAACGACCCGGATGTCCTTCTGATGGACGAGCCCTTCGGCGCCCTTGACGCCCAGACAAGAAACACGCTCCAGAATGAACTTCTCCGCATCTGCAAAGAAGAAAAACTGACCGTCATATTCGTGACGCACAGCGTCGACGAAGCCGTTTATCTGTCTGACAAGATCATTATCCTGAGCGCCCGCCCGGCGACCGTGGCCAAAGAGATCCCGATCGATCTCCCGAAACCCAGAGACAGGACGCGTTCAACGGAAAACGCCATCAGAAACGACATTCTCCATCTTCTCAAAGAAGCCTCGAACGCCGCCAAAAAAGACTGATCCCTGACAGGATCAGGCGGATCTTCCGGGCAGAAAGCCCGGAAGGTCTGCAGATTTTTTATAGACACGGAACAAAAGCTGCAGATGATCTGCAGCCTTTTTTCATAAAAACAGAACCGGAGTCCGGGAAAAATTCCGGTCTCCGCCGGATGTCTGCCCGTTTTCCGGACAGGTTCATTTCTTTTTCAGGATCTCGACAGTTCCGTCTTTTTTCCCGATGTACACCTCGTCGACATTGCTGAAAATACCGTGTTCGACGACGCCCGGGATCGCCTCGATCTGTGAGGCGAGCTGTGCGGGATCCCTGATCATGCCGAAATCGCAGTCGATGACGAAGTTTCCGTTGTCGGTAATGACCGGGCCGTCTTTTTTGGCAGCTGCCCTGACGACCGGTTTTCCGCCGAGCTTTTCAAGAGATCTGACGACAAGCTCTTTTGCAAACGGCAGGACTTCTATCGGAACGGCGACGCTCAGGACATCTGCTCTCTTTTTTTCATCAGAGACGAGAACGAACCTCTTCGCGGAGGCCGAGACGATCTTCTCACGGGTATGTGCGGCGCCGCCGCCTTTGATCGTAAAGAAATCCGCGTCGAACTGATCCGCGCCGTCGATATCGATATCCAGGACAGGCGTCTGGGTCAGCGTCGTCAGGGTTATGCCGGATTCAACGGCGAGCGCTTCCGACTGATATGACGTCGGAACGCCGACGATCTTCAGGCCTTCCTCACGGACACGGCGGCCGAGTTCCCTGATCGTGTATGCGACGGTCGATCCCGTGCCGAGACCGACGGCATCGCCGTCTTTGACAAGCTGCGCGGCTGCAATTCCTGCAGCTTTCTTTTCCGGGGATTCCCCCGACTGATTTCTGTCAGCCATGATATAACTCCTCTGATCATTCTGAATCTTTTTCAGAAAAATACGGAATAATCCTGTCTATCGGATAAAAAGAATACGGATTTTTATTACATGTCATTGTATTTTTAGTGTCTCATTCATTCCATATTCCCTCCATTCCGCATCCCGGGATGTTTTATCCGGTCATTTTTTCCTGTCCGTTTTGACAAATCTCCAGAATCCGTCTTTATCACGGATCACATATCCGCCATCCGGAACAAACGCCTTTCCGCCGGATCCGTTCTCCTGCATCTCTGCTGTCTTTCCGGATTTTCCGTTCATATGATCACCGTTATTCTGCATCATCTCCCTTCCGGCTGCCGGCCTGCTTCCGGAATCATGTCTGCGCTCTGCATTCGCAGGGTATGACGCTCTCGTTCTGTTGTCTGTTTTTGCAGTGATCCTTTCTCCCGTTATGTGTTCTGTTTTTGCAGTGAATCCTTCTCCCGCTGTGCGTTCTGCTTTTGCTGTGAATCCTTCTCCCGCTGTGCGTTCTGCTTTTGCAGTGAATCCTTCACCCGCTGTGCGTTCTGCTTTTGCTGTGAGTCCTTCTTCCTCTCTGCGTTCTGCTTTTGCAGTGAACCCTTCTCTCATTCCGCGTTCTGCTCTTGCAGTAAATCCTTCTCTCATTCCGCGTTCTGCTTTTGCGGCATATCCTGTCTTTCTTCCGGAAGAAACGTATCTGTTCTCCGGACTGTCGTCCTTTTTCCGTCTGCCCGAGACCGGACGGTACGTTTCGCCGGCAGCTTCATACAGTTCTTCTATCTTCTCCTCTGTATATTCGCCTTCATAGCGTCTGATGAAAAATCTGTCAAATTCCTTTTTCGTCATCGTGAGGGAAGCTTTCAGATAAAGGCCTTCGAATTTTTTGAGACCGAAGCGGGTCATGCACATGCCTGCTTTTCCGGAAACGTGAGAGGCGATAAATGAGCGGGGATCGTTCTTCAGGCTTTTTCTGATGTATTCGCGGGCGCTCTCTGCCTTCTTTCCCGGTTCGTCTTCCGGGTTCTTGAATTCATTGTAGACGAGAATATAGATCATATTTTCCCGGAGATCGCTGACAGAAACCCCTGTGATGTCCATATACATCAGGATCGTGTCATAGACTTTGTAATGAAGAGAGGGAATTTTTGTCTCGTCGAGTCTTCCGTTCTTGAATTCGACCATAAAGAAAAGGCCGCTTTCAGATTCGAAAAGAGCGTCGTTGGAATTGGGTTTCCTGAATCCCTTTGCGTTGGCATATTCTTCCGAAGCGGCATCGAAATCTATTCCGGGAAGGGAGGAATACGTCATGTACTGACGATTGGCTCTGTCAGCGGAAATGTCCCTGAAAGTCGAAAGGTGATGCCTGAAGAGCGGATATCCGAGAAGATTTTTCATGATGATCGATCCGTCCGGTCATTTCGTCTCGCGGAAGAAATCCCTGTCAGATTCCCCGTTGTCATCCTTGTTCCTGTCTGCGCCGCTATCGTTCCCGCCTGTGTTGCCATCGTTTCCGTCTGCGTTGTCATCGTTCCTGTCTGCATCGTCATCGTTCCTGTCTGCATCGCCATCGTTCCTGTCTGTACTGTCATCGCCGATGTCTTCGTACCGGATGTCTTCCAGTTTCTGGAACGGAACGGCCAGTTCGCGGTAGATCCCTTCAATATCATCATCTGCATTTATGATGACGGAGTGATTTGAACCGCGGCTCTCGATCCGGTAATATCTGCAGTCGTCCTCGATGCCGTATTTGTGCGAAAATATCTCGATCGCGCTGAGGAAATACGGACTGTGCGTATTGAAAAGGATCGGGATCTTCATTTCTTTCCTGAAAAGAACGATAATCTCGGCCAGGATGATCTGCCATTCCGGATGGAGATGGATCTCAGGTTCATCAAGGACCATGATCGTCCGGGAGGTGATGGCGCCGTTTTCCGTCAGCTTCCGGATGATCGCGAGCATTTTCAGGCCGGATGAGAGATTCGAGAGAGCGACGGGCCTTTTGGCGCCGTCTTCGAGGAAGGCGTCTCCGACGGCCGGGTCGCGGACAAATTTTCCCGGGATCGTCTGTCTGAGTTTTTCAAAGACCTTGGACAGCCTGCGGAATCCGATCGCTTCATCCACGATACCGTCAAGCGGCGTTTCCGGCGTCTTCTGAAGCAGTTCCGCCGCATCCGCCTGATGCATCGTCATGCCGAAGAATCTGTCCGAATTACGGCATCCCAGAACAAGAGGCGTATCCAGATAGATCGCATTCCTGTGAATGCTGTACCCGACGGAAAGTTCCGTACATCTGTCTTCGGAAAAGACCGCGCGGATCGATCTGTTCCCTGTACCCGGCTCAAGGATGACTTCTGCATCCGCACCGCTGCTGACAGGATTGATCTGGCCGTTGAATTCCATCCGGAAATATCTTGTCAGGATGATCTTCCGAAGCTCCTCGTCAGGAATTTCCCATATTTCTCTGACGCGGCCGGCCAGACGCCCGAGTTCTTCTTCCGATGACGTGCAGTCGTTATCCCGCAGACAGTCTTCCGTAAAATGACGGACAGCCCGGCAGACGTCCGCCGTCGACATAGTCCCGCTGCCGATGTCATTTTCCTGCGGCATATCCGGCAGTCCGTCAAAAGAACGACCGCCTGCAGCTTCGCAGAAACAGTCCTGTTCCCGGATCAGGACAGCCTCCGGAACGCCGCAGACAGACAGAAAGTCTCTGACTTCTCTGATGATCCGCCTTTTCTTTTCGGAAGAGATCTTCCGGTCGATATCATAAAGACCGTTGCAGAGAGAATAAAGGGATTTTCCGACTGTACTCTTCCCGGTATTGTTGGGACCTGCAATAACGGTAATGCCGCAAAGTTCGATATCCGCCCGATCAACTTTTCCCATATTCCTTATTTTCAGAAGCACGATTTCATCCCCGAAGACGATAACATATTTTGATGAAGATTTCTGAAGATTTTACTGATGATCCCGGCACCATCACCGCGGATGCCGGAAACGCATGACGGTCATCCGGATGCCCTGCCGGGAGACGCTTTTCCGATATATATGCCGGTCATCTTAAAAACAGTTTGCAGACACTCTCCGGCCGGATCAAAAATCAGTTCGCAGGGTCGATTTTTCTGCCATAAAATGCGAAACATCCGGTCTGTTCCTGCGTGAAATGGATATGAAGATTACAAACGGCGCAATCCGTCCAAAACAAAACAGCGACGCACACACAAACAAAACAGTGACTCACACGCAAACAAAACAGTAACTCACACGCAAACAAAACAGTGACGCACACACAAACAAAACAGTAACGCACACACAAACAAAGCAGTGATCCACGCAAAAACAAAACGCAGAGAATGATACAAACTCATCGCGTCGTCATCTGCAGGCCGCCGCAGCAATGCAAAAATATACAAAACGACATCATGAGGCGTCACAAAAACGATATCCGGATAAGGATTGTAAGAATCCTCAGGAACCGATAAAAAATCGTTTCCGGAAAACGGATCTTATCGAAAAAAATTCCGTTCTTAAAAAATTCATCTCCGGAAATACGTCTTTCCGGGGAATAAATTTACCGGAAATACGGCCTGACTGAGCAGACATCCGCCCGGGAAAAGCAGAAAAACACCCTCCTCATGTATATGTCCGGCTTTTTTCCGCACACGATCGGACTGATAATGTCATACTCATTCGTAGTTGTGACCAAAAACAATGATTATGTCTTTGCATCCTCTCAAAATATCTTCAAGGTCTCTTTCCGTCGGATTATCAACATGGATCCCGACAGACATGAGGACATTTCTTTTCAGTTTTTCTGATAAGTATGATGCACCGTTCGATGCGATCTCTTCTTCCTTGTGTCCGGGAATCGACATCGATGATACAACAGCCTTTTCTGAATCTTTGTCATAAGTCGCCAGAGACACGGCGCCGATGTGAGCTTTTCCCCCGGTCAATATGACCAGAAGATCATCTCCGATATCTTCGGCTTCTATGGTCAATACAATTTTCGGTAGTGTTTTTGTACATATCACTAATATTCCCCGGTGTTTTTATCTGATTTTATACAGAAAATTTTATTTGAGTTCTGCGGTATGTATATCACACCTCAACTTAAAAAGGGGAAATCCATATATTAATTTAATGATTTTGAATATGTCAATACGTAATGAACAAAAACGGTCTTCCCACCACGATTTTCTGAAAAAACGTCAAAATCCGGTCAAATCATCCCCTCTGTTTTCCTGAATATCTTCTTTCCTCCTTTTTCCTCATCTTTTCTTTTCTTCTTCA
>JAGAEB010000092.1 GCA_017613335.1 Methanosarcinaceae archaeon | reverse complement strand
CTCCTGAATCGTCCGGATCCTGTCGGGGGTCTGAAAAATCTTTTGCCGGTGCCTCTTTCCGGAGGATTGCCCGGAAGTCGTCGGGACGGTTTTCGTTTTTACGGGATGAAAAGGCTGTCTCGCCTGTTGTGGCTGTTCTTCTTCTCCTGGCTGTGACTGTTCTCATGGCGGGCTATGTCGCCGTCTCCGTTCTGAGCTATGATATTGAAGAACCTGCGCCGTCTGTTGCTCTCCGTGCGGAGACGATGACCGTGGACGGTATTTCCTGTATCCGTCTCAGTCACCGCGGCGGCGATATGCTGCTCATGAATGAGACTGTCATTCTTTTCAACGGTGAAAAAGCGGATGCATCGGGGCTTTCCGATGCGTCGTTTTCGATCGGGGAGTCGATCCTTGTCTGCCGCTCGAAAGGAAAAGTCTGTCTCACGGATCAGCAGAAGCTTCCGGCTTCGCCTTCGGATCTGTTCACGTCTTCCGGATCGTCCCGGTCCGGCGGAACGGGCGGGCTGTACGGATCCGGAAGATCGGAACTCATCATCATCGACAGCCGGACAGATAAGATCATATTCGATGCGAAGATCAGCTGAACGGCTTCCGGACCGATATGTTCCGGCCGGCGTGTTCCGGCCGGCATGGTTCGGCTGTTTTTCCGGTCGGTGTGTTGACTGTTTTCCGGTCGGCGTGTTGACTGTCGTTCCGGCCGGAAATCTGTATTGTCTTTTTCCGGCGTCTGAATGCGGTTGATTTTTCCGTTTTTTCCGGGTTTTTCTGTCATCTCCTGTGTGTGAACCTAAGGTTTGAAATAGAAATATTCTGTAATAAGACCCTACTCAGATCCTAATCAGGAGTTCATATGATGACAGAGACGACAGATATCGGAACCTGTACCAAAAAAATCATGACGGCCGAGGGCGAAGTGACGATCTTCAGCCTCCGGGAACTGGAAAGAAAGGGCATTATCAAAGATCTGAAGAAAATGCCGTATTCCGTCAAAGTTCTTGTCGAATCGATCCTCCGCCGGAAAGACGGAAAACTCATCACGGATGACGATGTCAGAACGATCTCTTCCTGGAATGCCGGGAAAAATACCGACCGGGATATCCCGTATATCCCGGCGCGCGTTCTTCTTCAGGATCTGACGGGCGGTGCCGCCGTCGCGGATCTTGCATCCATGCGCGCCGCGGTCGCTGCCGTCGGCAAAGATCCGGAGATCATCAATCCGCTCGTCCCGGTGGATCTTGTCATCGACCATTCGATCCAGACGGATTATGCCGGACGCGATGACGCCAGGGATCTCAACGAGGAACTCGATTTCCGCCGGAATCCTGAAAGATATGCACTGTTCAAATGGGCCCAGCGGTCCTTCCGCAACTTCAGGGCAGTTCCGCCGGGAAACGGTATCTGCCACCAGGTCAACCTTGAATATTTATCACCGCTCGTTCATGTCTGCGAAAAGGACGGTCAGCTGATCGCCTATCCGGACTCCTGTTTCGGAACGGATTCCCACACCACCCAGATCAACGGTCTGGGCGTCGTCGGCTGGGGTGTCGGCGGCATCGAAGCAGAAGCCGTCATGGTCGGACAGCCGAGCTACATGAAACTGCCCGACGTCGTCGGTTTCCGCCTGACCGGAAAACTGAAGGAAGGCGTCACGGCAACGGATCTCGTCCTGACGATCGTTCAGATGCTCAGGAAATTCGGCGTCGTCGGCAAATTCGTTGAATATTTCGGCCCCGGCTACAGGGAACTCTGCCTGGCCGACCGCGCCACGATCGCCAACATGAGCCCGGAATACGGCGCCACCATGGGCTACTGCCCGATCGATCAGAAGACGATCGATTATCTCAGACTCTCCGGCAGAGCGCCCGATCATATCGATGCCGTTGAAAAATATGCCAGAGAACAGACGCTCTGGTATGATGAAGACCCGGAATACACATCAACGCTCGAACTCGATCTCGGAACCGTCGAACCGTGCCTTGCCGGTCACAAAAGACCGCAGGACCGCATCCTTCTCTCCGAAATGAAGGAAAAATTCGCCGAATCCCTCAAAGAACTCGGCGTCGAAGAGAAGAGAGGTCCGTTCGTCATCGCCGGAAGATCTTCCGGCGCCGGTCAATCATCCGGCAGCTGTCCGGACAACGTGATGAGCGACGGCTCGCTGGCGATCGCCTCCATCACTTCCTGTACGAACACGTCGAACCCGTCCGTCATGATCGCGGCAGGTCTCGTCGCCAAAAAAGCTTATGAACTCGGCTTAAAGCCGAAGAGTTACGTCAAGACATCCCTGGCGCCCGGCTCCAAAGTCGTGACGGCTTATCTCAGAAATGCCGGCCTTCTGACATACCTTGAAAAGATCGGTTTCCAGGTCTGCGGCTACGGCTGCATGACTTGTATCGGCAACAGCGGTCCGCTCGCCGACGATGTCAGCCGGACGATCAGAGACAACAACCTCGTTGCGGCAGCGATCGCCTCGAGCAACCGGAATTTCGAAGGACGCATCCACCCGCTCGTCAAGGCCAACTATCTGGCATCCCCGCCGCTCGTGATTGCATTTGCGATCGCCGGCCGCGTCGATATCGACCTTGACAAAGAGCCGCTTGCAAACGTCAACGGAAAAGACATCTTCCTCAAAGACATCTGGCCGGATGCCGCGACCGTCGCAGAACTGACCGACAGATTCGTGACGTCCGGAACGTTCAGAGCGGAATACGACAACGTCTTCAAAGGCTCCTTCCGCTGGGATGAGATCAGATGCGCCGAATCTTCTCTCTTCGACTGGGATGAAAAGTCGACATACATCAGAAACCCGCCGTTCTTCGACAGCATCTCTGAAGAACCGGCGATCAGGAACATCGAAAACGCCCGCTGTCTTGCAAAACTCGGCGACTCCGTCACGACGGATCACATCTCCCCGGCAGGCGCTTTCAGCGAAGATTCCGATGCCGGCAGATATCTGATCTCACTCGGCATCAAAAAAGAAGATTTCAACTCCTACGGCTCCCGCAGAGCCAACCACGAAGTCATGGTCCGCGGCACATTTGCCAACATAAGACTTAAAAATCAGCTCGCACCCGGTACAGAAGGCAGTTTCTCGACCTATTTCCCGGAAAAGAAAGTCGACACGATCTTCGAAGTCTCCCGCGACTATGAAAAAGACGGAACGCCGCTGATCGTTCTGGCCGGCAAAGAATACGGAACGGGCAGTTCCCGCGACTGGGCCGCCAAAGGACCGTTCCTCCTCGGCGTCAAAGCCGTCATCGCTGAATCCTTCGAACGTATCCACCGGTCGAACCTCGTCGGCATGGGGATCGTCCCGCTCCAGTACCCGGAAGGCAAAAACGCATCGACGCTGGGTCTCGACGGTTCGGAGATCTTCAACATCGACCTGTCAGGCCTCTCTCCGAAATGCACCGTCAGAGTCACCGCGGAAAAAGACGGAAAAGTCACGGAATTCGACACGCTCTGCCGCGTCGATGTCCCGGCGGAAGTCGACTACATCAGAAACGGCGGCATCCTGCAGACCGTCCTGAGACACATGATCAACGAATGAACGACCGGCTGACAGCCGGCCGGCGCCCTGTTTCCGGTCCGCAGGCTGCAGCCCCCGGGCCGAAGACCCGGGATCGCCGGACTGTCACAGAAAAACAGCGATCCTGCCGGAAAGCCGGTCTGCAGAGCCGGCGGCAGGATCAGATCCTGTCCCGGAAGATTCACGAAGATGCTTCCGGCGTATCTTCTGACAACCGTACAGACGCAGGATGCATCCGGACGGATCATCCGTCTGTGCGCCATAAAATTTTACCGTTTTACGGATTTTCTGATGATCTTCCGTCACATTTTATACACTTTATACACTTTATGTATACACTTCATGACTTCTGATGTTTCACTGTTTCACACATCCGTTCCGCAACCGATCGACAATATTTTCTGAGGTCTCAGCATGAGTGATTTTAATAAATCTTTTCCGTTTTCGGGTATCGGAGAAGAGATTGAAAAAGAGATCGACGGCATTCGTCTGAGTATTTCCGTAACATCCTGTGTCAATTTCGCCTTATATCATAACGGTTTTCCGATCGTGAATTCCGTCAGGATTCAAAACAGATCGGGGCAGGATATCAAAAATGCAGAACTCCGCATCACGTCCTCGCCGGAGATCTGTCTGCCGTATGCGCGGCATATCGATCTGATCCCGTCGGGAAGCGACTTTTCATCCCAGAAAGTCCGCCTCGTTCTTGATGCCGAATATCTGGCCGGACTGACAGAAAAGACACACTGCATCCTCCATTTTGAACTGGTCACAAAAGAGACGACCGTTTCAGGTTTCTCCGTTCCGGGCTTTTCCGTTTCAGGCCGCACCGCGCCGGATCAGTTCGCTGCCGCTCTTCCCGAAAAGACGGCCGTTATCGATACAGAGAGAAGAACGGACAGTGAAACGACGCCTGACGGCGCCGGTGCTGCTGACGGCCCGATCTCTTCTGACAACTCAAATGCTGCCGCTGACAGTTTAAATATTGCCGTTGCCGGTTCAAATGTTACCACTGCCGATTCAAATATTGCCGCAGCCGGCTCAAATGCTGCCGCTGACAACTCAAATATTGCTGCTGATAACTCAAATGCTGCCGCAGCCGGCTCAATTGCTGTCGATAATTCTTCTCTGAAAGAGGAGTTCCGTCCGGATGACGGATCAGCGGCCGGTTTTTCCGTGACGGACGCCGATGATCCCGCATCAGAGAAAGCTGCCGCTTCGGAAGACCGGGTCGTCTGCCGGGCGGACTGTGAACTGACTGTCCTTGCTTTCGATCAGTGGCACGGCTCACTGTACTATCCGGAACTTCTGACTTCTTTTGTCATGCCGAATCATCCGGAAGTCATCCGTCTGAACGCACGGGCTTCTGAGATCCTCGAGCACTGTGGGGAAGATCCGTCTCTGAACGCCTATCAGTCAGATGACCCGAACAGAGTCGTTCTGCAGGCAGCTGCCGTTTTTGCGGCCATTCAGGAACAGAATATCGTTTATTCCGTCCCGCCGGCAGGCTTTGAAGCGGTCGGCCAGCGTGTCCGCCTCTGTGATTCGATCATGCAGCAGAAGATGGGCACCTGTCTCGATCTCTCTCTTCTCTATGCGGCCTGTCTGGAATCGATCGGTCTCAACCCGATCCTGATCCTTCAGGAAAACCACATCTTCGCAGGCGTCTGGCTTGAAAATCTCATCTGCCCCGACCCTGTGACGGATGATGCCTCGATCATCACGAAACGCCTGGCGCCCGGCATTGCCCAGGTCGCTGTCGTTGAATGTACGGCCGTCGTTTCCGGAACGATCCCGGATTCCGTCGGATTCGAAGGATCCGTTTTTGATGTCGCTTCCCGCGCCGCCGAAAGACTTCTTCTCGGCGAAAATCCCATCGAATGCATCATCGACGTCAGACGCGCCCGCCTGACAGGCATCGCGCCTCTTCCGTACCGCGTCCGGTCTGAAAACGGCTGGCGCATCGAACGCGAAAAAGTACCCGACGAAAAGCTCACCAGAGCGCCGGAAAAAAGAGAACCGGACCGGTCCGGGTCTGCGGACGACGATGAATACGATCTCAGTCAGGGACCGTCTCCGGAAGGCTTCATCTCAAAGAAAACGCAGTGGGAGAGAAAACTCCTCGATCTGGGTCTCAGAAATCCCCTCATCAACATGCATTTCTCAAAAACACTGACACCGATCGTCATCTCATCCCTCGATGATCTCGAAAGCGCGCTTTCTGAAGGAAGATCTTTTTCTGTCCTGCCGAAGCCTGCCGAATGGGAGATCCGGTCGGAAGATATCAGTTTTGAACTCATGCACGAACTCGGCCGGTATTCCGATGTCATCAAAGCAGAATTCAATAACGGAAGGCTCCGCTCCGTTTATTCGGACACCATTCTGGACCGTACCGTCAAAGAACTCTTCCGCGCCGCCAAATCATCTCTGGAAGAAAACGGTGCCAGTACGCTTTATCTGACGCTCGGCCTCCTGCGCTGGTATGAAACGCCGACGAGCCAGAAACCCCGGTATGCGCCGATCATCATGATCCCGATCGACATTTTCCGGAAATCCGCCGCCGAAAGCTATATCATCCACATCCGTGACGACGATCCCCAGATCAACGTGACGATGCTTGAAAAAATGAAACAGGATTTCTTCATCACCGTCAACGGCCTCGATCCGCTGCCGACGGATGACCGCGGCATTGATGTCAGAAAAGTCTTCACGATCCTCAGAAAAGCCATCATGGGCCAGCCCCGCTGGGACATCCTCGAATCCGCCTACCTGGGCATTTTTTCATTTTCAGGATTCGTCATGTGGAACGACATCCGGAACCGTTCGGAAGATCTTGCCGGAAACAAGATCGTCAGAAGCCTGATGGACGGAAAGCTCGCCTGGAAAGCCGAAGAGATGAACGCCGGAAACAGCAGCGCCGGCGGCATCCCCAACACGGAAAACCGGGTCTATGAGCCGGAAAACGGTGTCTATCTGCCCGTTCCGGCAGATGCCTCCCAATTATATGCGATCTATGCCGCCTGCAAAGGCGAAAGCTTCGTCCTCCACGGTCCCCCGGGAACAGGCAAATCCCAGACGATCACGACGCTGATCGCCAATGCGCTCGCCAAAGGAAAAACGGTCCTTTTCGTCGCCGAAAAGATGGCTGCGCTCGAAGTCGTCCAGAAAAGACTCGAAGATATCGGCCTCGGCCCGTTCTGTCTCGAACTCCACTCAGACAAATCAAAGAAAAAAGATGTCCTGTCTCAGCTCGAAAGAGCGACGGAAGTAGCCAGAACGCTCCCTGACGGCACATATCTCAACAAGCTCCGCCAGCTCTCCGAACTGCGGCAGGATCTGAACGGGTATGCTGAAGCGCTCCACCGCGTCCAGCCCTGCGGCATGACGCTTTACAGCCTGATCAATGAATACGAATACTACTCGGATGCACCTGATATCAAACCGTTCCCGGTCGAATTCGGCAGGAACATCGGCGAAGGGCAGAAAGACGATCTGGATGCTCTTGTCGAAAGACTTGCCGCATCTGCCCGGGACACCGGCCATCCGAAAGGCCATCCGCTGTCCGGGATCATCTGCTGCAGATATTCCAGGCAGATCAAAGAAGAACTTCCGGAAAAAGCCGCCGGGTATATCGCCGCCCTTGAAAAACTGGATGCGGCCTGCGGCCGTCTTTCCGCGGAACTCGGCCTTCCGCCCGCCGAAGATCCGGCCGGCATCATGAAACTGAGCGATATCTCAGGAGAACTGGCTAAACGCAGATATTTCCCGAAAGCCTGGTCCGCTGCCGTCAACGATGCGGAATATCTGGAAGATCTCAGAACGATGTTCCGTCTCAGGGAATCGACGGAAAAACAGTATTCTGAACTCTCTGAACTCTGGAATCCGGAATTTTTCGAACAGGACGGCCGGAAACTCTCTGCAGAATTCATCGACATTTCCGCCAGGAATTTCCTCTCGAAAGCCATCGAAGGCCGCCGTTTCCAGAAACGCATCGACGCCCTTGAAAAGAAACATATTCCCAAAAATGAACTCGGCCGTCAGTTCGAATCGCTTGCCGGCTATCAGACCGACAAAGCGAAACTGGAAAGTCTCCGGGAAACGTATGAAAAAGATCTCGGAAATTTCTGCATGAGAGACGGCATCCGGAATGAAACGGAAGTCATCCGCTTCACAAAAGAGATCGAAGCGTCTTCCGAAAGACTGCGTCAGATCTGCGGCGACGATTCCGTCCGGATCCTCTACGGAACAGGCAAGATCTCTGACGCTTCTGTCGCGGCGATGAATCAGGCTTTCGGCGAATTCCTTTCTGTCAGAAGAGAATTTTATTCGCTTCTCGATCTGAACAGTCCCGATTTCAGGCTGTCCCGCGAAAAAGAGATGTGTGAAAAGCTCATCAGATATGCGGATCTTCTGAAAGAATGGACCGTCTGGAATGCCAATGCCGGCGCGGCCCGGTCCTGTCACCTGGACAATGTCGTTTCGGCCTATGAAAACGGCATGCCTCACGAAAACATCATTCCCGCTTTCAGAAAAGCTCTCTGCAAAGTCCTGATCATCAATGCGTTCAATGACAATCCTCTTCTGGACAGATTTTCGGGAACCGTTTTCAACGAAAAGATCGAACAGTTCAGACGCATCGACAATGAACTGACGACCCTGACGCAGAAAGAGATCGTCTCCAGACTGTCTTCCAATATCCCGGATTTCGTCAGGGAAGCCTCCGAAAGTCCCGAACTCGGCATCCTGCAGCGCGCGATCAAAAGCGGCGGCCGCGGCGTCAGCATCAGAAAACTCTTCTCCCAGATTCCGGATCTTCTGCCGCGGCTCTGCCCGTGCATGCTGATGAGTCCGGTCTCCGTTGCGCAGTATCTTGATGCAGACAGAAAACCGTTCGATATCGTCGTCTTCGATGAGGCATCGCAGCTTCAGACATGCAAAGCTGTCGGCGCGCTTGCCCGCGGGCGCAATGCCGTCATCGTGGGCGATCCGAAACAGATGCCTCCGACATCGTTCTTCATGACGGACATGACGGATGAAGAAAATCCCGATCTTGAAGATCTGGAAAGCATCCTTGATGACTGCCTGGCGCTCAACATGCCGCAGACGCATCTTCTGTGGCACTACCGCAGCCGCCATGAAAGCCTGATCGCTTTCAGCAACACGCAGTTCTATGACAATCTGCTCTACACGTTCCCGTCGTTCAACAACCGTGAATCGAAAGTCCATCTCGTCCATGTCGACGGTGTTTTTGAAAGAGGCAGGAACCGCCGCAACCGCGCGGAAGCCGAAGCGATCATCAATGAGCTCAGACGCCGCTCGCGCGATCCGGAAGTTTCCGGCCTGAGTGTCGGTGTCGTGACGTTCAACATTTCCCAGCAGAATCTCATCGATGATATGCTGTCGGAAGCCTGCCGGACGGACAGTGTCCTTGAAGAGTGGGCTTACCGTTCCGAAGTGCCGGTCTTCATCAAGAATCTTGAAAACGTTCAGGGTGATGAAAGAGATGTCATCCTCTTCTCCGTGACGTACGGACCGGATGAACACGGAAGAGTCTACATGAATTTCGGCCCGCTCAACCGCGACGGCGGCTGGCGTCGTCTGAATGTGGCCGTTTCACGCGCCCGCTGTGAAATGGTCGTCTATTCGACGCTCTACCCCGACATGATCGATCTTTCCAAAACGAGATCCAAAGGCGTCGAAGCGCTCAAAGCCTTCCTGGAATATGCCGGATCCGGCGTGCTTCCGGCAGATGAAGGGACCGGAAACGGTTCCGGCAGCAGACCCGGCGCCCGCCGGACTGCATCAGACAGCGGAGAAGCCGAAGAAGGCATCGCTGTTGCTCTCTGCAGCATTCTCAAAGAATACGGTTACGACACGGACCGCCGGATCGGCCACTCAGGTTTCAGGATCGACATCGGTGTCATCGATCCGGAAGATCCTGATACATATCTCCTGGGAATCCTCCTGGACGGTTCTTCCTATTATGCCTTAAAGACGGTCCGCGACCGCGAAGTCGGCCAGGTCAGTGTCCTCAGAGGCCTCGGCTGGCGCATTCTGCGCATCTGGACGATCGACTGGTGGGACAAAAAGGAAAAAGAAGTCAAGCGCATCCTCACCGAGCTTGAAAAGATCAAAAAAGAGACCAAAGAGGCCCGCAAGACCGCAGCGATCAGAAAAGCCGTTGAAATGTCCAAAGCGGACGATGAAAAAGCATCGAGGGAAGCGGAAGAAAAGATATTCCGGCAGGCGCAGGCAGAAAAAAGGAAAGCCGGCAGATCCGGAAAAGAAGAACGCGTTTCCGGAAAAGAAGAAACAAAAGGCGGCAGCGAAATGATCATTGCCGGCTCTGATCCCGGAGCAGCGGCTCCGGCCGATGACGCAGGCTCCGGCAGGCGCATCTATTCCGATGACGGACAGGGCGTTGAGATCTATGTCATTTCAGACGGATCGGGAACGACAAAGAATCCCGCATCGGATAGCCCGGAACCGACCCGGAACGACGCATCTCCGGATGATGTCACCGCACCGGCAGAGTCTGAGACAGCCGTTTCCGGATCCTCAGGTCCGGAAACCGACCGGGCTGCTCCGGTCATCTCCGGCGATCCGGAAATTTCCGGTCCCGGATCAGACATTTCTGACGATTCCGTCGTTTATGATCCTGCTTCCGGCGATTCCGTCGTTTATGATCCTGCCTCCGGCGCTTCCGACGTTTATGATCCTGCTTCCGATGATTCCGACGTTTATGATCCTGCTTCCGATGATTCCGACGTTTATGATCCTGCTTCCGGCGAATCCGACGTTTATGATCCTGCTTCCGGCGAATCCGAAGTTTATGATCCTGCTTCCGACAGTTCCGGCGAATCTCTTGTCTGTCCTGTTCCGGAAGGATCCGGTTCCGGATCTTATGATGCCGGAAACAGCCTTTCTGAGACTGAAGTTTCCGGAAATGTGTCCGGGCCGGCCGTGACGTACGGATCCGTTCAGCCGCTTGGTCCGTATACGATCGCCGCGCTTCCCAAATGTCAGATCCCGGCTGATGAATTTATGCTTCCGGAATATGTTTCCGATATTTCGGAAAAAGTTGAAACGGTGATCGCCTGCGAAGCGCCGATATCCGAAAATGTTCTGATGCGCCGCGTCGTTCAGAGCTTCGGGATCATACGCGCCGGCAGCCGGATCCGGAATTACTTCCGGAAATTCTATCTGTCTGAAAATCTGTCGGGAAAACTCAAATTCACGGAACAGTCCGGTCAGCGGTTCATCTGGAAAACAGGCCAGCATCCGGAAGCCTTCACCGGATTCAGAGTCAACGGGAACGGTGAGAATAAAAGAGATGCCAAGGAGATCCCGGTCCAGGAAGCAGCAAATGCCCTTTATCTGGTCCTCCTTGAAGAAAGAAGTCTCCCGGAAGCGGAACTGCTGAAAGAGACGGCCAAACGTCTCGGATATGCCAGAGCCGGAACGAACGTGACAGCCGCGATGAATGAAACGCTCAGATATGCCGTATCCGTCAGAAAGATCGAATGCGGCGCAGACGGCCGTTACAGACTGAAGTAACGGCCGGCTCCGGCCGGCACCGCCTTCATCTTTTCTGGGAAATGCAGGTATGATGCGGTTTACCGTCTTCCTGCTCCGTCTCCCCGCTCAGTTTTTTGTTCAGTCTCCCCGCTCAGTTTTTTGTTCAGTCTCCCCGCTCAGTTTTTTGTTCAGTCT
>JAGAEB010000091.1 GCA_017613335.1 Methanosarcinaceae archaeon | reverse complement strand
AGGAGATCGCCGGAAAGAGTGCGCGGATCACTGAAAGGATACTGACATCGGATATCTATCGCGATGCTGAAAGCGTTTTTGTCTATATTGAATGCCGGAGTGAAGTGCAGATGCTGCCGCTGATCGGAAAAATGCTTGACGACGGCAAAAAAGTCGCCGTTCCGATCACGCTTTCCAAAAAAGAGGGCATGTATTTTTCACAGATCGAACAGGGAGATACGGATCATCTGACGGAAGCGCGTTTCGGTCTCAAAGAACCGGAGAATAAACATCCGGTCGAGCCGGATGCCGGAACTCTTTTCCTGATCCCGGGATCAGCGTACGATCTGTCCGGAAACAGACTCGGGTACGGCGCAGGTTATTACGACAGATATCTTGAGAACAGGGATTATATGTGTCTGGTCGGCATCTGCTTTGATTTTCAGATCGTTGAAGAGATCGTTCCTGAAAATACGGATATCCCGATGGACTTTGTCGTCACGGAAAGAAGATGGATCTGATGACGGACTGTTTTCCTTTTTTTGTGAACCTGAGGAGCCTTAGATATTGTTCTTAAACAAGGTTCTTAAACAAGGTTCTTAAACAAGGCTCTTAATAAGGCTGAACTGATTATGAATTATTGCCTGCGATCATTTTCAGGATTCCGGACGGCAGCGTCCGTCCGGATAAAAAAGACGTTTTTGTGTTTTCCCGGGATTCCGGATTTTGCGGATCTTTCTGTTCCCGGGGTTCTCTGATCTTTCGGATCATTCTCCGTCGCCGGCTTTTTCATCTTCCTGAGCGATGAGGGCTTCAAGATCGTTTTCATCCGCGAAGCGGATCAGAGCCTCGCCGAGCATTCTGACATGTTTGGGGCTGAGATTGAAACGGGCTTTCTTTTTGCCGGCGCGTTCTTTGGCGATCTCGACATAACTTTTGCCGAAGCGTTCGCTTCTTTCAACAGAGATCGTCATATACCAGCCGCCGCCCATTTTGATCTCGGAATAAGCGGTCGCTTCGCCTTCAAACTCTTCATCGGCGACGACTTCTTCAAAATTATCTTCTTTGACCATAAAATTCCTCAGAGAAATGTGATCCCGTCATAAAACAGAAAACATGTAAATAAATGTGACCGAAAAACAATCCGCATCATCAGTGATACAGACGGAAATAAAAAAACAGACGACGAAAACAGATTGCGGAAAACTGTTTGCGGAAAAGACAGCGGAAAACAGGGTGCGGAAAAAAGACAGCGGAAAAACAGATTATGAAAAAAAGCAACGGAAGAAACAGATGACGGAAAAACGATAAAAAAACCGGCACTGCATCACAGTGCCGGCTTTTTAAGGATGTCTTTATCAGGATTTAAGTTTGGCATTGATCTCATCGAGAAGCTGTTCATCAGTCTTTCCTTTGATGTCGATACCCTGTTCTTTTGCCATTTTCTGGATTTTGGTTTCCTGTTCTGCGGATTCCTCTTCATCCAGACTCTTTTCGAATTCACGGTATTCGCGTTCAGCCTGTTTCTGTGCTTTTTTGAATTCGCCTGAAGACTTGCCGACAGAACGGGCGAGTTCCGGCAGTTTTGCTGCTCCGAAAAGGAGAACAATGACGAGAACGATAAGAATAATTTCAGTCTGTCCTAAACCAAACATTAAAGACACCTCTCAGGGTCAGATGATTTGATGAGAGAAGAATAAAAGGTATCGAATGCAATCGCATACAATGGTTTGTAATGATTCATGATTGAATATAAACCTTACCGATTGACGCCGGAATGATCCGGCGCCCGGTCCCGTGTGTGACGGATCCGGCCGGAATTCCGGAAAGACCGCCTGGTGATCAGGCATCAGACCGGATTCATTTTTCCGGTCATTCAGGTCTTTCCTGACCGGGATCTTCATCGCCGGATCCGTCCGGCGCCGGACGGCTGCCGGATTTTCCGAAAACTTTTTCGATATCGGCAAGAAGGCCGGATGAGGAAGAAACACCGGGCGGCGCGCTGAATGACGAAAATGCCGGATCGGAACTGTATGAAGCGATCCCGGCCAATGGGGCGGGACCGGCGGATCTTTCGGAGCCGGAACCGGCGGCGCTGTCTTTTCTGAGTTCGCCGTCATTTCCGGCTTCGCCGTTTTCATGAATCCCGGCCGATCCGTTATCCGGATCAGCTTCTTCCTGCTTTGCTTTGGCTTCTATGAGCGCGAGGAGTTCATCCATGGATCTTCCTTCCGTCGGAATCCCGGCTTCTTCGGCGACAGCTTTCACTTTTTCAAAAAGAGCCGCCTGTTTTGCTGCCTGTTTTTCGGCATATTCGCGGTTGTACTGATCAAAACCGGTCATGTCGAAATCATCAGCCAGTCTGGCCGTCTTTTCCGCTTTTTTGAATTCGGCCATGGCAATGCCTGCTGAACGGGCCAGTTCGGGGATCTTGTCCGGACCGAACAGAAGAAGGAGAATGACGAGGATAAAGAGGATTTCCAGCGTGCCGATCATATTTTCAGAAAACCGGTCATGTGTTATATAAACGTTTTCAGGAAAACGGAAAGAAGAAACAGAAAGGGGAAACGGAAAGAAGAAACAGAAAGGAGATGGTATATACTACTTTTCGCGGACACAATAAACCGCGAATATTGAGATAGTGGTATATGCCCGGCGGCATATACCCTATCGATGAATGCAATCTGTCATAATTGTAGTATTGATTAATCCATTGTCTGATCTTGTCTTCTGCTTCTTTTATCGATCTGAATTTCTCATGGTTTGCGAATTCCGATTTGAAACTTT
>JAGAEB010000090.1 GCA_017613335.1 Methanosarcinaceae archaeon | reverse complement strand
TGTTTGGGGTTTGTTGTTTTTTGTTTGGGTTTTGTTGTTTTTTGTTTGGGTTTTGTTGTTTTTTGTTTGGGTTTTGTTGTTTTTTGTTCCGGTTTTTCACATCTTCACTCTTTCGAGATCGATATACTCGATCCGGTCTCCTGTCTCAAAGGCATAGATCATTTTTTTGCGGACGCTGTTCGAGAGCCTGGAAGCGCCCGATGTCTGCGGGAGGATGAAGACGTGATCCCTTCCGATCACATGGAGAAGCGCCACGGAGTGCGGGACTTTGTCAGGCGATTCAAAGTTGTTGTAGATACGGAAGTGCGTACCGAATTTGAAACCTGTCTTCGGGACGAATCCGCGTTTTTTAAGATCTTTGTAAACGGTCACTTTTCTCTCGAATTCAGGCTCGATCTTCGAAGCTCTTTCGATGAACTCTTCTCTTCCGGTCAGCCTGCCGTCAAGTTCTCTGATGCGGATCAGACCCTCGTCGGCCAGATAGAGCGCCTCGACGAGAGACAGCTGAAGTCTCTGCTCATCAAGCGGTCTTCCGAAGAAATGCTTTCCGTACAGCTTTTCTGAAAAAGCGGCATCGGAGACGATGACTCTCTCTTTCATGAAATAAGCATCCGTCATCTCCGTGTCTTCCGGATACGGGGAATCTTTTTCGCCGCCGAAAGGCCCGACAGCATCCATGTGCCCGGCCGTATAGAACGTGATGTCGCTTTCCTCGTCAACGATCGCCAGGATGAAGTCCTTCCTCACGCTTTCAGCATTCCGCATCATCATCAGAAGTTCGGAGAGCTGAAGCGGCATCCGCTCGGATCTGACGGAGACAAATATCTTCGCCGACGTCTTTCCCGGATGGCCGCCGCGCGGATATACTCTGAAATCCGTCACGGACGACTGGACGTAATAGCCTCTTTCTTTCAGATCTTTGTAGACGATATATTTCAGCTCGAAAAGATCTTCTTTCGACGCCGCAAACCGGATGAAATTATCAAGAGACATCGGGACCGATTTTTTGGAAACCTTCTGACCTTCGGCATAGATCTCTATCTTTTTCTTGTACAGAAGATATGCCGCCTCCACAAAACGCAGATAAAGCCGGTCATCTTTCGGCCGTCCGAAATAACCCGTTTCATAAAGAGGTTTGACGGCATCAGGACCCGCAACAACCGAATCTCCCTGAATATGAGCGATCAAAAAAAGCAACCTCAATTTCCTGTGATGGTCTCAAATAAGGTTCAAATGATATAATACATTTGATTCAGAAGCTGTCCTGTGCGTTTTTCCTGATCCTTCCGGCCGGCACAATCATTATATGACTCATCTGCATATGATTTCATGATCATCTATGATGAAAAAAGCTCTTTTTCAGACACCCGAAAACGATTTTCACGTCCGCTGCGCGCTGTGTCCTGATTTCTGCCTGATCGCCCCCGGAAAACGCGGTCTGTGCGGGACGCGTGAAAACATATCGGGCGTTCTTTATGCGCTCAATTACGGCGTCATTTCTTCCGAAGCGCTCGATCCTGTCGAAAAAAAGCCGCTGAATCATTTCATGCCGGGAACCGTTACTTATTCGATCGGGTCTTTCGGCTGCAATTTCTTCTGCAGACACTGCCAGAACCATGAGATCTCGCAGACCGCCCGCGAATATCTCGTGGCGGGAAGCGATATGGCCGTCATCGCAGGAAGACCGCCTTTCTACACGGAACTGACACCTGAGGACGTCATTGCGCGCGCACTTCTCTCAGGCGCACAGAGCATTTCTTTTACTTACAACGAGCCGACGGTGAGTTACGAATTCGTCCGGGATGTTGCCGTCCTTGCTGCCGCCGAAGGCCTCCCGGTCATCCTCGTCACGAACGGCTACATTTCAGAAAACGCGCTCAATGCCCTTCTTCCGTATATTTCCGCCTTCCGGCTCGACGTCAAAGCATTCGATCCCGCTGCATACGAAAAGATCACAGGATCCGGGAAAAAGATCCCCCGGAAGGCTTATGAAACAGTCCTTCACAGCGCCGTTCTGGCAAGATCTGCCGGATGCCATATAGAGGTCGTCACGCTCCTCATCCCCGGGGTCAACGATGACCGCGAAAAACTGACGGCCGGCTTTTCTGAAATATTCCGCCTCCTCGGCGAAAACACGCCGGTCCACCTGACCGCCTATCACCCGGCCTATGAGTCATCAGCGCCCCCGACATCGCCCGAACTGATCTTTGATACAATGGCGATCGCCAAAAAAGCAGGCTTCCGGTTCGTCTATCCGGGAAACATCCGTCTTCCGCCGGGATCCGGCCTTTCGGATACCGCTTGTCCGTCCTGCGGAAACATCCTGATCAGAAGAGACGGCTACCGGACAGACATCTGCGGCATATCCCGGGAAACGACAGACGACGGCGCCGAAGGAAATCCCGGGCATCAGAACAAAAATGAAAGCGACTGCCGCACCGGTCTTCATGATCCGGTCTGCCGGAAATGCGGCAGATCCGTCAGCGCATTTATCCGCATGTGAAAATGAACGATGCTTCTGCCTGCATCATGTCTTTTTCTGCCTGCATCATGTCTTTTTCTGCATCGCACCCTTTCCGCGTCACTCTTTTCGGTGTCACATCGTTTTCGGGTCACGCCTTTTTCTGCGTCACATGCCCGATAAAAAAAATCCCTGTACGGGAAACCGTACAGGGATCATCCGGGTTTATCTGTTTTTCATTTCCGCATTTTCACGCTGACACGTTAAGTCAGAGTTTTCAGAAAATGCCGAGGAGTTTCAGAATGATGGCCTTGTGGGCGTGCAGTCTGTTTTCTGCTTCCTGAAACACGACGGAGTGCAGTCCTTCGAGGGCGCCGGCGGAAATCTCGAGTCCTCTGTGGGCCGGGAGACAGTGCATGACGAGGACATCCGGGTCTGCGACGGCGATCAGGTCTTCATTGATCTGATAGCCGGCAAGATCCTTCAGTCTCTTTTCAGTCTCAGCCTCGTCGCCCATGGAGACCCAGACATCGGTGTAAAGGATATCCGCTCCCTTTGCCGCTTCCGTGACATTGTCAGTGATCGTGATCTTTCCGCCGAGCGATTCAGCCTTTTTGACATAGTATTCTTTCGGCTCATAGCCTTTCGGACAGGCAACGACCATTTCCATGCCGACAAGAGCGCAGGCGATCATGAGGGAATTGCAGACGTTGTTGCCGTCGCCGACCCAGACGAATTTCATGCCGGATATCTTTCCTTTGCATTCTCTGATCGTCAGAAGATCGGCGATGATCTGCGTCGGGTGTTCTTCATCGGAAAGCGCGTTGATGACCGGAACGGACGAATTTTCGGCCAGAAGTCTCACAGTCTCATGGGAATAGACGCGGGCGATGATGGCGGCAACGTAGGATGACAGAACTCTTGCCGTATCTTCGACCGTTTCGCCGCGGCCGATCTGGATGTCATTGGCGTTCAGATAGATGCCGTGGCCGCCCATGTCTGTCATGCCGACCTCAAAGGAGTTTCTGGTCCTCGTCGAGGATTTCTCGAAGATCATGGCAAGGCTCTTGTTTTTAAGATAATCCGGCGTGACGCCGCATTTTCTGTTTTCTTTGATCATCTCTGCGATGTCGAGCAGGCTTTCAATGTCTTCGCGGGTGAGATCCGCCATGGAAAGGAGGTGCTTTGCGCCTCTGAGTTCTTTCATGTGATCGATGCGTTTCTGAACGAGCGCTTTCGTACCGATGTCGCGCCTGAAGAAGAGCCTTCCTTCGATCTCCGTGTCAAGGACCATCTGAGCCTTCTTTTCCGCCTCATCGATCGTCCGGCCGAATCCGACGACGCCGATGGCGCGTGAACCGGTGGTATAGACATGACCGTCTTTTTCATAAACGCTTGAATAATAAATCTTCAGGCCGGAAGCTGATCTGAGCCTGTCGGAAAGGATGACTTCGGCATCTTTCACCGGGGCGTCCGGATAGCCTTCCGGGACGGCATATTTGCAGACCGTCGCCGCTTCGCTGAATCTGACATCCGTCATATCGAGCGTCCCGTCAACGACGGCTTTCATGATCTTCGTCAGGTCCGTCTCCAGGAGGGAGAGAACATTCATAGCTTCAGGGTCGCCGAAACGGGCATTGTATTCAATGACTTTCGGGCCTTTTGCTGTCAGGATGAACTGGCCGTAAAGAATGCCTTTGTAAGGGACGCCTGTCTCTTCTGCAATGGCGGCGACTGTCTGTTTCATGATCTCCTGCGCTTTTCTGTATTCCGCAGGATTCAGGAACGGCAGAAGGGCGCCGGCATTCGTGTAGGATCCCATGCCGCCCGTATTCGGGCCGACATCGCCTTCATAGGCTCTTTTGTGATCCTGCGCTGTCGGGCAGAAGGCAAGATTTTTACCGTCGACGAAAGCCTGGAGCGTGAATTCTTCGCCGATGAATCTTTCCTCGATGACGACGCTGTCACCTTTGAGGACTTCCCTTGCATATTCTTTGGCGGCCTCGATGTCCGGGAGCTGGTCGCCCATGACTTTGACGCCTTTTCCGCCGGTCAGTCCGGCGGGCTTGACAGCGACATCGCCGATTTTTTCAATATAGGCGCAGGCTTCGTCCGCATCGGTGAAAACGCCGTAGGCCGGATTTCCTTCAATGTTGTGTTTTTTCATGAAGTTGCGGGCCCAGGCCTTGTCCGTCTCGATGCGCGCATTCGTCCTGACCGGACCGACGGTCGGGATGCCCGCTGCCCATAAGGCATCGGAGACGCCCGCCGAAAGCGGCGCTTCCGGACCGACGAACGCGATGTCGATCTTTTTCTCTGTCGCATAGGCGGCGATCGCCTGCGCGTCTTTTTCATCACCGATCAGGAAGTCATCGCAAAGAGCGGCAATGCCCGGATTCTGACGGGACATCACGGCAAAAAGGGACGGCTTGTCTGAACTTCTCTTCACAGCATCCGCAACGGCATTTTCTCTGCCGCCGCCGCCGATCAATAATACTCTCATTTTTTATCTCCTGTTGGTCGCTGAACCGGTCCTGATCTGCCGGACCGCCGGTCGGATCTGCATCTGCAGTTATTCCTGAGATCAGAAAATCCCGGAATTTTCAAAAGATGATCCTGAAATACTGAAAATAAAAGAAGAATCAAAATACTGACTGATCATTATTATATGTTTCTTTACTGAGCGCCGTCAATGATCCGGGATCTCCCGGGAATCTTTCCGCAAACCGCCGCCCGTTCCTTTTCCGGATTTCATCCGTTCCGGCCGGGGTTCTGTAAAGCGATACTTTTATATATTTTCTGGCAAAATTGCCGCTGTCCTTTCCGGGCCATCCTGAAAAGACGGCATGAACAAGAGATTCTCTGAGATTCTCTGATACTGTCCCGGTCGCCCGGCCGGTCATCATATAAATACAGTCACAATAATAAAAATCATTCCGTACATCTTCCTTCCCGATATCTGATTCGTGTTTAAGATGGTGTTTGAAATGGCCAAAGTTACGAAAGTTCTCCTTCTCCTCAAAGACATGGTTTATGAAAGCACGGCTCCTCAGCACGCGACCCGCTTTGCCCGCTGCTACCGCCGCAGAGGCCTCGATGTCACGGTCTTCATGTGGGGACCGATGGGAGCCGTTTTTGCCAAAAAAGGGAAAAAAGGAGCCCAGAACTACGATGAAAAAATTCAGGAATGCCTCGACCTCGGTGTCAAATTCAAATGCTGCGAACTCGCCGCCGGCGCTCTCGGCATTACTCAGGATGAACTCATCCCCGGCGTTGAGATCGTCTGCACAAAAGAACTGACGGACGCCCTCATTCAGTATACTGAGGAAGGACAGCTCATCATGTATCTCTGACCGGATCTGTCATCTGTATCTGTCCGGTCGTCTTTATCTGTCCGATTGCCCGGATCTGTCCGATCGTCTGTATCTGTCATCCGGATATCTGAAACGATCCCGGCATCCGGGATCTTTATTTATTTTTTCATGTTTCCGGCCGCTCATACCCGTGCGGCTTTTTTTTATTTTTTGTACTCTGCTGTTTTTGACTGCTGTTTTTGACTGTTGTTTTTGACTGCTGTTTTTGACTGCTGTTTTTGACTGTTGTTTTTGACTG
>JAGAEB010000012.1 GCA_017613335.1 Methanosarcinaceae archaeon | reverse complement strand
CGTTTTTCATTTTTTGCTGATGTCGTTTTTCGGATTTTTTGCTGATGTCGTTTTTCATTTTTTGCTGATGTCGTTTTTCATTTTTTTGCTGATGTCGTTTTTCATTTTTTGCTGATGTCGTTTTTCGGATTTTTTGCTGATGTCGTTTTTCGGATTTTTTGCTGATATCGTTTTTTATTTTTTGCTGATGTCGTTTTTTCATTTTTCATCTGTCGTTTTTCTGTTTTTACAGCTCTGTTTTTGAAGTCTTCTGTATTTTTTATTCAGGCGGATTTCCTGATCAGACCTGCGGAAGTTTGGCGAAGCTTCTTTCCAGGTCTTCGTCTGTCGGGATGTAGTCGTCCATGAGACCGTCGTTGTATTTACTGTAGGCGGCCAGATCGAAGTAACCGGTTCCGGTAAGGCCGAAGACGATGACTTTCTTTTCGCCGGTCTCGCGGCATTTTTTGGCTTCATCGAGTGCGACTTTGATGGCATGGCTGCTTTCCGGAGCCGGGAGGATGCCTTCGACTCTGGCGAATTCAACGGCGGCATCGAAGACTTCCGTCTGCGGAACGGAGACTGCTCTCATATAGCCGTCATGGTAAAGCTGTGACAGGATCGCGCTCATGCCGTGATAGCGAAGACCGCCTGCGTGGTTGGCGGACGGGATGAAGTCATAACCGAGCGTGTACATTTTTGCGAGCGGACAGACTTTTCCGGTATCACAGAAGTCGTAGGCGAATTTACCGCGGGTGAAACTCGGGCAGGACGCCGGCTCGACGGCAACGATATCATAGTCTGCTTCGCCTCTGAGCTTTTGTCCCATGAACGGTGCGATGAGGCCGCCGAGATTGGATCCGCCGCCGGCGCATCCGATGATGATGTCCGGCTTGATGTTGTATTTGTCAAGAGCAGCCTTCGTCTCAAGACCGATGACGCTCTGGTGGAGCAGGACCTGATTCAGAACACTTCCTAAGACATAGCGGTAACCGTCATTCGTGACAGCTGCCTCGACAGCCTCACTGATGGCGCAGCCGAGACTTCCGTCCGTTCCGGGGTGTTCCGCCAGGATCTTCCTGCCGACTTCCGTCGTCTCTGACGGCGACGGCGTAACAGCTGCGCCGAACGTGCGCATGACTTCTTTTCTGAAAGGTTTCTGTTCATAGGAAACTTTGACCATGTAGACACGGCAGTCCAGATTCAGGTACGAGCAGGCCATCGAAAGAGCAGTTCCCCACTGACCGGCGCCTGTTTCCGTCGTCACGCCTTTGAGACCCTGCTCTTTGGCATAATATGCCTGCGCGATCGCCGAGTTGAGCTTGTGGCTGCCGCTCGTGTTGTTTCCTTCGAATTTGTAATAGATCTCTGCCGGCGTTCCCAGTTTTTCTTCCAGGCAATAGGCGCGGACAAGAGGTGACGGACGGTACATCCTGTAGAAATTCCGGATAGCCTCCGGGATCTCAATGAAACGGGACGTCTCATCAAGTTCCTGTTTCACAAGTTCCTTACAGAAGATCGCTTCAAGCTCTTCCGGTCTCACAGGCTTTCCCGTTCCCGGATTCAGAAGCGGCGCAGGCTTGTTCTTCATGTCTGCGCGCAGATTATACCAGGCTTTGGGCATCTCGTTTTCTTCAATATAGATCTTGTAAGGGATTTTTTTGTCGGTCATTTTTGACACCTGTTTTCTTTTTTGTATTTGTCTGTTTTTTGTTTACTGTCAGTTCTGTCAGTTTTTGTCTGCTGTCAGTCATTTCTCCGGCTGATGTTTTGTGATCCGTCGTTTTTGTGACCGGTTGTCGTCAGCTGACGTTTCCGAATCTCTTCTGAAGATCACGTCTCAGGAGTTTCCAGCCGTTGACGCGCGGCAGTTCATCGATAAAGAAGAATTTCCGCGGGACTTTGTAGACGGCCAGGTTTTCGCGGCAGTATTTCTCAAGTTCCGCTGATGCTTTTTCTTTTTCCTGATCGCTGCACTCTTTATTCCTGAGAACGACGGCGGCGACAGGGATCTCCGTCCGGTGGATATCCGGGATGCCGAAGACGGCCGCTTCCAGGACCAGCGGGTGATTCAGCAGGACGCTTTCCACTTCCGTCGGATAGATCTTCCAGCCGGACATGACGACCATTTCTTTTTTCCGGTCGACGATCGACAGGCGGCCGTCTTTGTCGATGAAGCCTATGTCGCCTGTCAGGAATCTTCCGTCTTCCAGGAATGATTTCTTCGTTTCTTCCGGCATATTCCAGTAGCCTGCGGCAACGGCAGGACCGCGGAGAGCCACTTCGCCGATCTCGCCGGCGGGGAGGACTTTGTCCGGGTCTTCCGTGTCCACGATGAACAGATCCGTTCCCGGAGACGGTCTTCCGACGCTTTGGTATCTGTCGGCGAAAGGATAGTCCTCAGGAACGATGCACGTTCCCGTTCCGACGACGATCGTCTCTGAAAGACCATAGGCGTTGTAGACCGGGATGCCGAACGTCTCATGGAACGGCTTCCAGATCTCGTGGTGCAGAACGCCGCCGCCGCTGATGATGCCGCGGACTTTTGAGAGACGTTTTTTCAGTTTTCCCCCGTCTTCCGGTTTCTGCGATTCCGTCAGGATCGAATGGATGACAGGCGGCATTCCGGCAGCGATCGTCACAGCATTCTCTTCGATGAGGCTGATATACCGGTCAAAAGCATAGCGTTCCATCTCAACGAACGGACAGCCCGCCTTCATCGCCGCAAAGCCCCACACAAGGCCCACGTGGGCCATCGGATAGATGCCTAAGTAGACATCTCCTTTCCCGAGGCGAAGGACCGATGCGGCCGTATCCATGGCAAACGACCAGCCGCCCTGCGTGAGCATGGCGCCTTTCGGCCTTCCTGTCGTTCCCGAGGTATACTGGATCTGGCAGACCGTTTCCGGCGGACACATATATGCTTCAAAGATCTCTTCGCTTTCCGGGAAATCCCTGATCATCCCGTCCGTCACGATCTTCACATCCGGAAGACCGGCCTCTGAACGTGTCTCAGACGGATCTGTCTCAGAACTGATCATTTTCCTGCCCGCGTCATCCGTCACGACAAGGGAAACGCCCGCCTGATCGATAAAATATCTGAGTTCCGGAAGCGTGAGAACACGGTTTGCCGGAACGGCGATCGCACCCATGCGCCAGGCCGCCAGGTAGGAAAACAGGTATTCTGCGGAATTGTTCAGATAGATCAGGATCCGGTCCCCCGGAGAAATGCCGCAGCTCTTAAAGACAGAAGCTGCCGCAGACATCCTTTTCAGGACTTCGCCCGGGGTATATGTCTCACCCGTCTCTGACATTTTCAGAACCGGCGAATTTCTGACGGCCTCATCCGGCGAATTCGCAGCCTCATCCAGAAATAATGTCAGATTCTGCAGATTTTCACACTTTTGCATGATTATCGACCTTATTGTATGATTTTGTCCATTGAACAGCGGGTTTGTATATAAATATTGCCCTGTCCTGATCAGGCGATCCCCGAATTTTCCCGGAATTCACTGCGATCTTTCCCGAAATTACTGCGATCATTCCGAAATTACCGCAGTCTTTCCTGAAACCGTAATCTTCCTGAAATTACCTCAATTTTCTCTGAATCCATCGTCATCTTCCCTGAATTCACCGCAATTTCTCTGAATTCACCGCCGTCCCCCGGCCGTGGAAAGATTAATATTGTTCCCGCAGTTATTCCCGGTCATGAAATACTGGTTCCGGAATTCTCCAAAATACAACATCGGAAAACCGATCTGCGCCGAGGGGTGGCTGCTCATCGTCGGCTATTTCGTCATCGCCGTCGGTACCGTCTATGCCGCCGATCTGGTCTCACTCGGCAACCGCATGACATTCCTGATCATCCTCGTTGTCGCTCTTCTCGTGGTAAGCCTGGCTTTTTCCTATCTCCGTGAAACAAGGACCGACCCGGCCTCCCGCAAAAAGATCGCCTCTCCGAAGATCAAAGGCGGGAAAAAGAAGAAATTGTTCTGAAAGACCGTTTTCCGGCTGTCCGTTCCGCTTCCGGAACGGTACCAATATTCTTAAATAAAATATTCTCTTACTATCCCTGAAAGACTGATCCGTGATGTTTCCGGACAGCCGTCAACCGTCGCGCATCACGACGGATGCGCACACGAAAATCTGAATGATCTGAAATCAGTTCCGGTCATTTCCGGTTAATTCCGGCATTTCGACCGATCCGATATTTCCGGTCATTCGGGATTCCCGATCATATCCTATATCTTTCCGATATATTCCCGATATTTCATATCCGGTTTTTCCTTTTGAAATCCTTCTGAAATCCGTTCATACAGTCCCGCTCATACAATCCATATAATCCGCTATGATCCGAATCTTACACCTGAATCGCTTTTTTCAAAAACATATGTTTATGTCCTTCATCTGAAAATCCGCAATTCTGATAAATTCCGCAATTTTGACAATTTTTGCATCGTTCAGCTTTCTGACCGGTCCGTTCTTTGATCGTCTGAAAGATCCCTGAACGGTCTCCTGTTAACCGTTACGTCGTACGCAGGCTTTCTTTATTTCATAAAGCAGCTCCGTATGCCGTATTTCATGTACAGGCCGTACTTCGTGTACGATGTACTTTCATGTATCAATTCTGTAAAAGACGCATAAATTCTGTACAAATTCCGTACAAATTCCGCACTCTGTCAGGTGAAAATATGTTTGAATCCGTTGATGAAATCTATGAACAGGTCAGCAGCAAGATCAGCCGCGAGGAATTCGATGCCCGCCTCGAGGAAAAAAAGAATGCTCTCGGCGGTCTCTGCGATGATGCCATGTGCGCCAGGATCGTTGCCAACGACCTCGGCTTTTCTTCGGCCCCTTCCGAAAACAACGGTCCGGTCGAGATCGGGGACATCAAAGAAGACAGCGGCAACGTTTCTTTCCGCGCCCGCGTTCTGAATGTGTATGAACCCCGCGAATTCACGCGCAACGACGGGACGATCGGCAGAGTCGCCAACGTCTTTGTCGGCGACAGCACCGGCCGCATCCGCATTTCCGTCTGGGACGACCAGGTCGAGCTCATCAGATCAGGCCAGGTCAAACAGGGGACGACCGTGACCGTTTCCGGAAACACGAAAGCCGGCCTCAACGGCGTTGAAGTCCACGTCGGCAACAACGGTCTCTTTGCCGTCAGCGATGAAGAAGTCATCATCGCCAGCACGGAAAAAAAGATCGGCGAGATCGACCGCGAAATGAGCGACGTTTCCGTCTGCGGAAAGATCCTGGAGATCGGTCCGGTCAAGACTTTCACGAGAAAAGACGGCCGCGAAGGAAAAGTCAGCAACATGATGATCGGCGACGAGACCGGAACCATCCGCCTGACGCTCTGGGACGAAAAATCCGAACTCGCCAACGAACTCCGCATCGGCGAATCCATCCAGGTCATGAACGGCTACGCCCGTTCCAACAACTTCTCCAAAAAGATCGAGATCTCCGTCGGCAGCATGGGCAGCATCAACAAACTCGACAGAGAAGTCGACTACAAGATGAAATTCGTCAAGATCTCAGAGATCACCGACGGCATGAACGGCATCAACCTCTCCGCCAGGATCCTCGATATCTCAGACGCCCGCAGCTTCATCCGCAAAGACGGCAGCGAAGGCCACATCGGAAACTTCATCGTCGGCGATGAGACCGGCAAGATCCGTCTCACTCTCTGGGACGACAAGACAGAATACCTCGATGAATTCGACTTTGATGAAACCGTCGACATCATCAACGCCTATGCCAAAGTCAACAACTTCAGCCAGGCCGTCGAGATCAACATCGGGAGCCGCGGAACGATCAAGCCGTCGACCGCAGACGTCGTCTATCAGGAAAAAATGGACAAACTCGCTGACATCCTTCCGGGACGCTCCTACTCCGTTCAGGCCCGCGTCGTCGAGATCGGCGACCTCCGTGAATTCGAACGCGAGGACGGCACCAGAAACGCCGTCGCCAACATCGAGATCGAAGACGAGACCGGGAGCATGCGCGTCGCTCTCTGGGGCGAACACGCCGCGATCGTCAACGACCTTCAGCCCGGCATGGAGATCCGTTTCTCCGACATCTTCTCCAAATTCGGCATGAACGAAACGATCGAACTGAGCGCCGGCAACAGAACGAAGATCACGATCCTCTGAGCGCCCGGACGCCCGCAGCAAAAACAGGAATAACAAAAACAGGAATAACAAAAACAGAAATAACAAAAACAGAAATAACAAAAACAGAAATAACAAAAACAGAAATAACAAAAACAGAAATCGCAAAATCCGCAAAGACCCTCAGACGGATATTTTCCGGTCTTCTTTCAGAAGACGGCCGGAAAATATCCGTTTTCTTTTTTCCCGGCCAGGATGATGCGATGACATCGGTCAAAAGAATTTTTATAAAGATGTCCGGTGAAGATGTCCGGGCATCAGGAGAATCCGTCTGTCACATCGGTCATCCGGATCTTTCCTGTTATTCATCGCCGCTTCAGCGGCCTCCATCTCGCGCAGATAACGGTCGAAATCAGATTCAAAGAGGCGATCCTGAATGATCCGGTATTTCTCAAATTCACTCAGCGCGTGATCTCTTGCGATCTCTGCCGTGATGCGTCCGGCATCTTTCAGGACTTCCCTGTCGTCTGCCTGCAGGAAAATATCAAGACGCTTCGACCAGTCTTCCATCGTCATGGGGATATGACGACGGGCGCGGTTTTCTGCGAGATCGAGATACGCTGACACGATACAAATTCCCGCGTTGTCTGAGCCTTGTTATCATAATCGAGAGATGTCGAGTAGATATCTGTGATCTTCCGGTAGAACAGACGTTCCGACATACGGATCTCGCGTATCTTTTCCGGCTGCTCGTCGAAGTACTTCTGCGTCAGCGGACCCTCATTGATAAACCGCTCGCTGTCCATGACCCGGCCTTTGATCGTATAGGTTTCGACAATCTGATTGACCCATTTGCGGAACCGGACAGCGCGCTGATTATTCACCTTAAACCCGACAGCGATGATCATCTGAAGGTTATAGTGGTTGACTTCACGACTGATCTGTCTCCCGCCCTCATTCTGAACTATCCGGAATTTCCGGATAGTTGCTTCCTCTTCGAGTTCGTTATCCGAAAACACTTTTTTGATATGTTCATTCACCGTCCGGACATCGACATTATAGAGCTGCGCCATCATTTTCTGCGTCAGCCATATGTTTTCGTCCTCATAGCGCATCTCTATGCTGTCACCGTTGTCGCCCTCGTCTCCGTTGTCGCCTGCAGACGCCGTAAAGGTCAGATATTCGGCTGCTGACGAACGGATCATGATGTCGTTTTTCTTTCTGCTCATAATGGCACCTCCTTTTTCAGACAATACGTTCTATTATAAAAAACAATCCATTTTATCCGGATCATCCTGTCCATATTCAGGCGTGCGTTGCCGGCCTGTTCCTGCCGTTTTCCGGGACCGCGCCCGGAAACCTATATCTTTTTTCCGGATTCTTTCCCGGCCGGATCGGCCGAAGATCCTTTCTCTTTTCAGGATTATCCGGAAAGCGGCAAGCGTAAAGAGGAATGTCAGAAATTCCGCGACCGGAAGACTTGACCAGCATCCGGTGATGCCGAACAGATACGTCAGGATGAGCATGCAGGGAATGACGATCAGAAATCCTCTGAACATGGTGATGAGCGAAGCGGTTCTGTATTTTTCGACAGACTGCAGGAATCCGCCGATGATCAGATTGATCCCCATGAAAATGACTCCGACGGAGGCGATGCGGATCCCGGGAACGGCCAGTTCGATATAGCCGGCCAGTTCTGAAGGATCAGAGACGAAGACTGATGCCAGCAGTTCCGGATACGCATTCATAAACGCGATCAGGAGGATCCCGCCGATGACGGCGCTGATGAGACCGAGTTTCAGGATCTCACGGACGCGGTCTTTTCTGCCGGCGCCGTAATTGACGCTCGTGACCGGCTGCATGGCCTGGGCGATCCCGTTCATGACGGAGAGGCAAACGAGCATCACGTTTGCAATGACGCCGTAGGCGGCGACGGCATTCGTTCCGGCTTCTCTGAGAAGGACCATGTTAAAGACAAAAAGGGTGATGCCTGAGGATATTTCGATCACGGCGGGCGGAAATCCGTTCGAGAGCATACGCCGGATGAGTTCTGCATCGACAGGACATCCGGGATCCGGCCTGAGCGTCGTTCTTCCTTTTCTGAAATGAGGGAGCAGAAACACGACGGTTCCCGTGATCACGGATATGGCGGTCGAAACACCGGCACCGGTCATTTCCCAGCCGAATCTGTAAATGAAAATGTAGTCAAGGACCATATTGACGGCTGCACTCAGAATGACGAAATTCATGGCCTGGCGCGGGGCGTTGTCGTTGCGCATGAAATGCGTCAGCATGTAGCTGCCGATAAAGAAGAGTCCGAAAAGCAGGATAAAACGCATATAGTCTTTGACGTAGCCGATGTTGGACTCTCCGGCGCCCAGAAGGCGGGCGATCGGATCCGGGAAAAAAAGGCCGCAGATGAACGTGACCGCGCCGAGAAAGACCGCGCCGCAGAGAGAATATGTAAAGATCCTGTTGACTTTCTCATATTCACCGCGTCCGATGCAGACAGCCGCCGCTGTCGCGCCGCCGATCCCGAGAAGCGTCGACAGAGACGTAAACACCATAAAGAGCGGCAGGACCAGATTGTAGGCCGCAAAAGCCTCACGCCCGATGCCGTTCCCGATAAAAGCCGCATCGATGATATATGCCGAATAGGCGCACATCGAGACAAGGCTCGGAAAAAGAAACCGAAGATACAGCTTTCTTATATCTCCTTCAAGGATACGGCGTTCGTCATTCACGGGACTATGGCCTGCCGATTTGCATAAATATCTTTCGGGAAGCCGCAGCATCCGGACAGAATTCCCCGGATCCGGATAATGCTGCCGGGACGCATATGTGATCTTACTTTCTCATGCGGACGATCTCACTTTTTCACTCGTGTAATCTCACTTTTTCACTCGTGTGATCTCACTTTTTCACTCGTGTGATCTCACTTTTTCACTCGTGTAACTTCACTTTTTCACTCGTGTGATCTCACATTTTCACTCGTGTGATCTCACTTTTTCACTCGTGTGATTTCACATTTTCACATGAGTCTGTGACTGCATTGTGATGCACGAAAAAAAGGCAGGACAGGGAAAACCGGCCGGCGTAACAGAAATAAAAAGAATTGAAAGAAGAGTAAAGAAGAGTTGAAAGAATAATGAAAGAAGAATTGAAAGAAGAGTTGAAAGAATAATGAAAGAAGAATTGAAAGAAGAGTTGAAAGAATAATGAAAGAAGAATTGAAAGAAAAAACGAAAAAAAAGAAATAGTCCTGAACGGATTCGAACCGCTGTTTCCGGCTCCAAAGGCCGGAATGATTGACCACTACACCACAGGACTGTTCCGAGCGCCGGGTTTTACGAACGGGAAAATCCATATCCGTAAGTCCGGACGTATTTCATTCTATGTCCGGCGGAATGTTCTGCGAAATGCTTTCCGCCTGCCTTTCCCTAGGAATTTTTGATACTTATATCTTTTCACGCCGCCATACAGACTGAATACGGGACACCGATCCGGAAAATCAGGAAGGCCGTCTGAAGGCTTCCTTTTCCGGATCTGTTCCCGTTTTTCTGAATCTGAAAGATGATCAGTCTTCCATTTTCATGAACTGGCTTTTCGGCTCGCCGCAGACCGGGCAGACCCAGTCGTCCGGAAGGCTTTCAAAGGGTTCGTCGCCGTCATATTCATAACCGCAGGTAGAGCAGATGTATGTTGCCATGTTTATATCTCCTTTTATTGTTTTCCGGGAAATCCGGTTATGACCGTTGTATTAGGAATCATTTCTATATAAGAATCTCTTTCCCGGGAAATCAGTTGGCATTCTTCGTTTTTTCCATGACCTCGTCGATCTCTCTCCTGAGTTCATCCGGAATGTTGGGGATACCTGCGCTCAGGAATCCTCTGACGATCAGTCCTGTCGCTTCCTCTTCATCAAGGCCGCGGGCCATGAGGTATTCGACCTGTTCTCTCGCCACGCGTCCGACGGAGGCTTCATGCGTCAGCTCCACGTCAAGGGCATGGGATTCAAGACCCGGAATGGCTTTCTGAACGCCGTTTTTGTCAAGGACGAGGCCGTTGCACTCCAGATGGCCGTAAACACCGTCAGTGTTTCCGACGATGTTTCCGCGGGAAATGATCTCACCGCCGAGCGTCATCGTTCTTGAGATGATCTCCGTTTTGGTTCCCTCGGCATTCAGATAGACCTGACTGCCGAGATCGAGGGACGCGCCCGGATAGGCGACTGCGATCGTATTGAAAAACGCAGAAGCGCCTTTCCCGTTGAGGTAGGCCGTCGGATTCGACTGAACGGATTTTGCGGGTCTCAGACAGACATAATTGTTCGTCAGCTGACCGCCTTCTTCGATCATGATCTTCGTCCTCGGGCGGACATCGACGTTTTCATCCCAGTTGTGGATCATGCTGAATGTCAGTTTGGCATTCTTTTTGATATAGATCTCCGTCACACCGATGTGAAGGGCGCGGTCGACGTCGTCATGCGTCACACAGCCTGTCAGCACTTCAAGCTGAGAGCCTTCTTCAAGGATGATGATGTTGTGGACCGTCTGCATACCGTCTTCTGTACCGATCATCAGACATGACTGGACCGGTCTTTCTGCATGGATGCCCGGAAGAACGTGAATGAAATAACCATCCGCATCCGTCACACAGCTTTCTGCCGTATATTTGTCCGTATCCGAATCAACGATGCCCCATGAATAATCTTCAAGCCAATCGTGGATCTTTCTGGCTTCTCTGAGAGACATCACTTCGATGCCTGCGCCGTTGACTGAACTGTGAGAGACAGAATTGTTGTACATCAGGAAACTGCCGCTCCTGTTATCCGTTTCAGCGGTGACGCCGGTCGTGCGGAGCGTTCCTTTGATGATATCATCGAGATCGGTCAGCTTTTCGACCTTCATCGTCTCTTCGGGAAGGCGGTAACTCGCCAGATTGACACTGTATCCGAAAGCCGCTTCTTTTGTCAGCGCTGCTTTTGCTTTTTGCGTTTTTTCATCCTCGGACGGATTTTTTACGCCTGCGTCTGTTTTTACAGTTTTGTCAGATTCAGCCTGCATTTGATACACTCCTCATAGCCCTGTGTTTTGATCTCGTTCAGAAGTTTTCTCGGGTTCCCGGAACACATGATCGTTCCGTTGCAGAGAATGAATGCTTTGTCCGCTTCAACATAATCCAGGACTTCGCCTGTGTGCGTGATGATGAGCGCGGATTTTTCTCTTCTGCATGCCGGACAGGAGGATCCGCCGTCAAGCAGTTTTGCGATCATGGTGCCGACCTGCGCCATATTGACCGGATCGACACCGGATTCCGGCTCATCGAGCAGGAACATGTCCGGCTGCTGGGCGCTCAGCTGAAGCAGTTCGGACCGTTTGATCTCGCCGCCGGAAAAGCCTACATTGACGTCTCTGTCAAGGAATCTCTCCATGTCGATCCCTGCAGCCGTTTCGCGGACATCGAGACCTTTTCCTTCCGCCACGATCGCCGTCAGCTCTCTGAGCCTGACACCGGCGATGTTCGGCGGTCTCTGGGTCATGATACCCATGCCCAGCTTTGCGCGTTCGTTGATCGGCATATCCGTGATATCTTTTCCTTTGAAGAAAATCTTCCCGGATGTGACTTTATAATTGCTGAATCCCATGATCGTACTCAGAAGAGCCGATTTTCCGGCACCGTTCGGGCCGAAAAGGACATTGGTCTCTCCCTTTTCGACCGTGAGGCTGACGTTTTTAAGAAGAGGACGGCCGGCGACCTCTACACAAAGATCTTCGATCTGAAGCATTCTGAAATATCTCCGGTTTTTGTTAGTGATCAAAATGATGGTGATCAAAATGATGATGATTAAAATGACGGCGATTATGTAACAGTGACCCTGAGGCAGTGGCTGTCCGGCAGCGACCGTCTGACAGGTCTGTCATGCGCAGTCCGCTTTTCTGCCGCTTAGATGGCCTTATTCGTTGATAAATCTATTTAATCCTTACCATTTTTGTCGGATTTATCCGGGCAGATCCCGGCCGGATACAGAATTTACAGGTTTCCGAAAACGTTTCGTCAGTTATCTCCTTTGACGCCTTTTTCCGTCGGATCTTCCAGGCCGTTTTCTTCAAACGCGTCATGCCTGTTCCGGCACGTCGGACATTTTCCGCACGGGAAGTATCTGCCGTCTCTTTTTTCCGGATCATAGCAGGACCAGGTATCTTCATACGGAACGCCTATCGCCATACCGTAGGCAACGATTTCTGCTTTCGTTTTATTGACGAACGGCGTGAGGATCTCTATGCGGCATCTGTCGTTGAGATCTGAGACAGCCTGCAGGTTCCTGCGGAAATCCTCACTGCAGTCCCAGTAATGATAATTGTCGCCGCAGTAGTCGCCGAACTGGATCCCGAGAGAGACGGCGTCCGCGCCGACGGATTCCGCATACGACAGACAGATCGACGAGAGGATCAGATTCCGGTACGGCACATATGTCGTCACTTCCGCGCCTGCTTCGACGTCGTCGTATGTCGGCGTATCAAGGCCGCCTGCGACCATGGAGCTGACACCTGCGACCATGTCCGACAGAAATTTCATCGGGACGATCATGTGAACGACGCCCAGTTTTTTTGTCGTTCTCTCTGCCCGGCTCAGCTCGATCTCATGCTTCTGACCGTAATCGAAACTGATCGCAAAAACATTTTCGCGTCCGTATGTTCTGACAAGGTGATAAAGGAGCGTCGTTGAATCGAGACCGCCGCTGAGCGAACAGACCACTTTTGAAACCATTGTAATACCTCAGAAAACCCGCTTTTCAGATCGCATGGTCTTTTTATGAAAACCGCGATGCTCTGCATGAGAATCGTGATGTTCCTGCATGAGAACCGTGATGTTCTGTATGAGAGCCGTGATGCTCTGCATGAAAACCGGGATTTGAATTTCATCTGCATGCCGATGTCAGATCATTTCATCTGCATGCCGATGTAAAGATCCATGATCTTAAGGAATTTTTCCATATTCTCTTTCGGAACGGTCGCGCCCGCCGCAATATCATGGCCGCCGCCGACACCGCCGCAGGCTTCCGAAACTTCCGTCATGGCCCGGGAAAGATTGAGGCCTCTTCTGATCAGGTCCTGCGTGCCTCTGCCGGAGACCTTGATCCCGTCTTCGGCATCGGCAAGCCCGAAGATCGGTTTTCTGCGGTCGACAGACTCCAGAGACGACGACATGCCGGCGATGATGCCGACGATCGTTTCCTTGATCTCGGAACCCGAATAGAAATACTGGATGTTCTGCATCTGTTCGACGCCGTGTTCTTTGACGAAATTGAGGCCGTTGACGAGATTCTTCCGGTGTTCGGAAAGCAGCGTGCAGGCCCGGTCATAAGCTTCGCAGCGGTCTCCCATGCAGACGCTGACGCCGATGTCGGCGCAGTCGTACCGGCCGGTCGCGTTCAGAAGCGTCGCAAATTCCGAGGCGTCGCGCATTTCCGTTCCCTGTTTTTCGCGAAGGAGCGTATAACACTCGCGGACGATCGATTCGGCTTTCCGGGACGGGAATTTTTTTTCAAGACAATAACTGATGAGCGCTGTGATGAGTTTTCTCTTTTCATCGACGGAGAGCTCGATCCAGAGGCGTGCGCCTTCTTCCTTGTTGTATGCGATATTCGTTTTTTCAAGGAAACGGATGCAGGCTTCTTCGTCGCCCGTGAGTCCGGGCAGATACGGTTCTGATGAATACTGAAGGATGCGGTAAACAGGTCTCGTCTGTTTTCCGAAAAGACCCAGGTCGGGACCATATCCCAGAACGCCTGCCGCAACGCCTTCTTCAAGGATCTCGCGGTTGACGCTGACAAATTTGCCGTATTTCCTGTTCTGCATATCGCCGACCGCGCCGACGATCGCAAGAGATGCCAGATCGCGGGCTTTTTCCCCGATCAGCGCGGAAGCCAGGATATAGGAAACCCCTGAGCCGGAGATCTCATAAGAGCCGTTCGCCCCGAAAAGATGCGGATTCAGATGAAAAGGAAAAGTCGACGAATCACCGGAAATATTCTCCGGACGCCCGGAAGGCTGGTGATGATCAGCCACGACAGCCGTCAGACGGTGATCGACGAGATAATCCGCCATAGCGCTTCCCAGATCTGTAAAAAGGAGGATGTCTTCATTCCGGGAAGGGTCTTCTTCACGCTCTTTCAGAAGCTGCGCCATGACCGGTTCATCCAGTTTTCTGATATAGGACGCCTCGCACGGAATGCCTGCTCTTTCAAAAGCCAGACGCATGATCGCCGCAGACGTGATACCGTCCGCATCGATGTGCGAAATGAGCCTGACGCCGCGGTATTTTCTGATCTCCGCTGCGCAGACCGATGCCCTTTCCTTGAGTTTCAGATAAACTTCCGACGGACACGTCCCTGCCGGGCCTGCCTCTTCCGGACCGGGCGCGTCCGTTCCGGACGGCCGTGATGATTCCGTCACCGATGAACTGGATTCTGACAACATTTTTCCTCCGGGGCCGGACTGAAGTTCAGACGGCAGAAGCCGGAAAGTCAGCCCGAATGCGGACAGAACGTGATTTCTGTTAATATAATTTCCTGAAAGTCCGCAGGACCTGTCTTATGACTCTTCTGATTTCCCATATCGATCCTTCTGCTCTCTGTGATCTTCCTGATCCTGTTGTCTCTCAGATTTCTCTCTTCAGACTTCCTCGGAAACTCATGTCCGGTCATACTGCCAGACGTCAGGTGTTACGCGATAGCGTCCGCCCGATCTTGTGATCTCCGGGAACTGAGAGATCTCCTCGATCGTGAATTTGAGCTCTGTCTTATATCTTTCCTGCAGAACCGGCCACGGGATCGCATATGCTTTCCTGCCGTGTCCCGCGCCGAAACGGAGTTCCACCGCCAGAAAGCCTCTCCTGCCTGACAGTTCGAGAAAACCGGAGATCCTTTCGATCTGGTGAACGCCGTTTTTGTCTTCCGTGAAATGCTGCGTGAAATAAAGCGCCTTGGCACCTTTTTCAACAGAAATGCTCTTGCACTCGATGCCGAGATAATAATCGGGGTTGAGGGAATCTACCAGGATATCCATGAACTGCGGCGTGAAACGATGCTGTTTCAGCCTGTGGGAAATGCCGCGGATGTGATTTTCCGTAAAATAATCATTGAAAGATTTAACGATCATCCGCTCAAAATCATTATTCATCGTGATCACACGTTTTCATAAGTCTGATATGGTCTTTCTGTTTCTTTTTCCTATTTGAGGCCGGCCCGTGCGGAGTGAAAGTACTGCGCATCCGGCTCTGTGAAATACTGCCTGCATTTTCCGGCCTTCAGATGGTGAAATAAATGATAAGGCTGACCGGGATCAGAACGATCAGGTTATAGATCGTGAATTTCTTCAGGAAACGGACCGATTCGCCCGGAAATTCCGCTGTATAGAGCTTATAGGTGATGACGGATGCCATCGAGGCGATAACTGTTCCCATACCGCCGACGTTGGCGCCGTTGATGAGTGCGCCGGCATGCGGTGTAAATCCTGAAAGAAGGATGGACGCGGGAACATTGCTGATGATCTGAGAAGCGATGACGGCAACAATATATGTTTCTTCCGGCGTGTCCAGAAGCACCGAAAGCGAATCCCTGACGTCCGGCAGAGATGACACGTTCGCAACAAATATGAAAAAGCAGACAAACGTGATGAGGAGGCTGTAATTTACTTTCCTGAAAAGGCCCGGTTTCAGAAGCAGCGTCAGAACGACCGTGATGATGAACACGACCGCAGGCAAAACGATATGGGCAACTGAAAGGACGGTGACGGCAAAAAGCAGTCCGTAAACACCGATGATCGCCGTCGATCCGGTCTCAGGGATTTCCTGGGTCGTTTTTGTTTCTCCGGCCGGTTCTTTCAGCAGAAGGGCGAAAAGGATGACGGATGAGACGCAGACGAACGGCGCCAGAAGGATGACCATTTCTGTAAATCCCAGACCATAATGAAGATACAGGAACAGATTATGGGGGCTTCCCATCGGCATGAGGGCGCTTCCGATATTGGCGGCAAGCGTCTGCAGGACGACGACCGGAAGAACATCGATATCCGTTTTCCGGGAAACGATGAGCGTCAGCGGGACAAAAGTCATAAGCGCCACGTCGTTCGTGAGAAACATCGATGAAAACCAGACTGACATGACAAGAACAGCGGAAAGAAGACGCGTATTGCCGCATTTTCTGATCAGGCGGACAGCCAGATAATCCGGAACATGGAGCTCCGAAAAGGCGCCGATGATGATCATGAGATCAAAAAGCAGGATCAGGACATCGAAATCAAAATCCTCCGGCTCCGGTTTTCTGAGAGGGAGCGTCATTGCCGCCAAAACCAGAGAAAAAACAAGAACAGGATCCTTTTTAATAAATGAAGATACGGCTGATCCGGATATTTTCATATCTATTCCTTTATGAGATTACGGTATTTCCTGCCGATACGTTTCAGAGTTGTCTGATCTGTTTTCCGATCCGTTTCGTATTTGTTGATCTGTTTCCGACCGTTTCGTATTTGTTGATCTGTTTCCGACCGTTTCGTATTTGTTGATCT
>JAGAEB010000089.1 GCA_017613335.1 Methanosarcinaceae archaeon | reverse complement strand
TGTGTCTCACAAAAATGTGTCTCACAAAAATGTGTCTCACAAAAATGTGTCTCACAAAAATGTGTCTCACAAAAATGTGTCTTACAAAAGTGTGTCTCACAAAAGTGTGTCTCACAAAAGTGTGTCTCACAAAAGTGTGTCTCACAAAAATGTGTCTCACAAAAATGTGTCTCACAAAAATGTGTTTCACAAAAAGTGTGTCTCACAAAAATGTGTTTCACAAAAAGTGTGTCTCACAAAAAGTGTGTCTCACAAAAAGTGTGTCTCACAAAAAGTGTGTCTCACAAAAAGTGTGTCTCACAAAAAAACGGATACGCAAAATAAAAAAAGCAACCTCTGTCATTTTCAGGACAGATGCTGGCTTTTTTATCCTGGTGCTTCTGTCCTGACCGTTTCAGGACAGATGCCTGTTTTTCATCTTTTTTTATCAGGACATTTTTACCGGGACCTGACCTTTTTTCCGGATGATCCGGGCCGGGCGGCTGCCGGGAAACGATCACCGGCCGGCATTTCATCTCTTTCATTCTTCGACGGTCGTTTTGAAAAAGTCCAGGATCAGGATGATCATGAAGACGGCAAATCCGATGATGATGGCTGAGAGGAGCCAGATCTGATTTGTCGAGAGCGTCGATGAGACATCCGTGCAGAGGACATAGATGAAGAAGAAGGCAAGGAAGAACACGAAAAGGACGGATGCGATGATGCCGCGGATGTCCATTTTCGTCCGGATGTAGCGTTTTCCGGATCTGCCTGCGTCATTGCGTTTTCCTGAAACGGATGATCCTCTGCCCTGCAGACCGCCGGCGTCTTCCGGCCTTGATGTCTTTTTGTAATCGTAAGGCGTTCCGTAGGATTTTCCGTTACGGGTACCCTTGAGACGGGCGTCTTCCCAGTCATCTCTGACACGGAAAGGCAGATTGTTCTCCGGGTCGGCGTTTCCTGTCTGTTTTTCCTTTTCCTTTTCATCGGACCAGTTGGCGGCGGACGTCATGACGGCGCCTGCAATGGCGCCGTTGGTTCCCGCGCCGATGCGGAGCCTGAAACTTTTTTTGTTCGCGCCGTAGCCGGTGATCACATAAAAGTTGCCCTCGGCCGTGAGAGCGCCGTTGTACGGCACACGGACGATCAGGCGGGCGTAATGATTGTTCTGGACATACGGGCGTCTTTCAACAAAAACGACGTAATTGCGCAGGATCTCGTCGACATCGAATGTGATCGACGTCGGCGGCCCGAAATTTTTGATAAGGATCATGAACTCGCGGTCATGTCCTTTCTGGAGAGGGATTTCAATATCCCCGTATTTGAAATCGATCGAATCCATCGATTTCTCACTGATATGGATATCCTGAAGAATTTCTGTCATGTCGATCCCCGTCAGAATGAATAGCGCATATCCGGCGGAAGCATATTCGGAATGCCGTCGACGACCGGATAATATACAGCGCATGCCGGACAGAAGAGATTCCCGGAAAGGATCTCATCCTCATTTTCTTTTTCAGCCCTTACGGACAGTTTTCCTTTGCAGACCGGACAGACCATCCGCTCCGGCATATTTTTCTTCATTGATCTGAACTCCTGATGCTGCCGGACAAAAGAACACGTCGGCAATAACAAATAATAAGTGCCTAACTGTCGGGAACTATTTAACTTTTTTACATGAATGTGACGGAACGCAGGCGTGGAATGTGACATGGAATGAAAACAGACTCCAGGATCTTCCGAAAAACCATCAGGATAAACGGACGAAAAAATGAAGGAATCATGACAAATGCGGCGGAAAGGCCGCCTTTCCGGAAAAATCCGTTCAGGCGGCAGCAGAAAGCGTCAGATATATGCTGTACAGACCGGATGTGACCATGCCGACTGCAAGGGATGCCAGGAGAAGACCGACGATGCGTGTCAGGACAAGATTTCCGGTGTATCCGAGCGTTTTGGTGATCCTGTCGGCGCCGATGAAGCCGAAAAACGTGATGAAATAAATGAAGATGATCGCAGCGATCACCGAGACTTTGTTCAGGATGTCCTGATAGCTTCCCATGAGGATGATGGACGTCGAGATCATTCCCGGGCCGCACAGAAGCGGAACGGCGATCGGGAAGACCCAGAAATCACGATCCTGCGTACTTTTGATCTCGTCTTTCGTCAGCGTGGATGTCATTTTTGCATTCGTCATGTTATAGCCGATCGTGAACAGCAGGACGCCGCCGGCCACTTTCAGCGAATCGACGCTGATGCCTACCAGCTGAAGGATCATCTCTCCGGCAACGGCGAACAGCACCGACAGGAAACAGCCGAGGATGACAGATTTGACGGCGTATCTCGTTTTGGTCCTGTCATCCAGATCGTTCGTCATGGAGGCAAAAGTCATCATCGCGCCGGGCGGGTTCAGGACGACAAGAAGTGAAAAGACGATGAAAATAAGTGCGGAAACAAATTCATCCATTCAGACACCTCCTTTTATGCGGAACGGCCGCCGGCACAGATCTGTCCGGCGCCGTCCGGTTTTCTTGCCGGTACACGGCAGGCCGGTATAAATAACATTTCTCAGAATCCTCTGATTTTCAGAAGAAGACGGCTCTCAGAAGAAGCTGTCGAGTCTCGACTGTATCTTCTGATCGTGCAGTTTTTTCGTTGCGGCTTCCCAGTCTTTCCGGGGCGTGATGATCCTTTTTGCCATGGCATCAAGAGCGTCTTCTTTCGTCCGGAACGTCTCATGCGGGTTGTCCATGGAAATGCGGGATGCCTCGCGGACGACCCAGACGCCGAGAGGCGCGCAGTATTCGGGGCGGATCTCCCGGAGAACGAAGACAAATGCCTGGCGGCGGATCTTTTCGAGATATTCGAGGATCGGGAGTCTTGCGGCATAATAGCCGCCTGTGAGCGTCGAATATTCTTTCTTGCCGTAGAAATCTTCAGCATCCTGCGCGATGATCGTCCGGTCGCCGGACCAGACGGCCTGCGGCATCCAGAGTTCGAGCATTTCATAGGAAAAACTGCCCGGCAGCAGGAGGATCTCGAAATAATTGCCCATGAAATTCCCGGAAAAGACCATGATGTCGCGCAGATGCGGATAATCGCGGATGCGGCTGATGAGCGCTTTTCCTTCCATGTCATCGACAGCCGTGATCGACCACCGCGTCGGAACGAGACGCCTCTCGCGGCCGAGCAGACCGATCGACATGAGACGCGTGATCTGTTCGCTCGAAACGTTGCCGTTGAAAAGTTCAAGGACAACATCTTTGGCCGAAGCGTCCGTGTCGTAGACAAGATAATCGACTTTTTTGGGAACTTTGGGACTTTCCGTGATCCGGAAATCCCGGACCTGACCGGACGGTCCCATCGGCATCATGAGACTGTCGAATCTGAGCTCCGGAATGAGCGGTTTTCTGAACCAGGCTTCCGTATCGACAGGCTTTGCTGAGAGCGCCAGTTCCTGCGCTTTGACCAGAAGCGGATTTTTAGGTTTATGATCCGGAACGGCCGATGTCCGCCGGCTGCCGGCGAGCGTATCCGGTAGCGCATCCGTCGGTCTGAAATGACTGTTGGCCCTGACGAGGGACGATCTCATCGTGATGATGTCCTGCATGGAGAGATCATGCCATTCCCGGGAATCTTCAAGAAAAGAAGGGCCTTTTTCAGCTTTTTTCCGGAGCGCTTCGGACGCATCGCTGAAAATGACTTCCGGATCGACAGCCGGCGGGATCAGAGGACCTGCAGACAGATCCGGATAATTGTAACTGCCGACAAAAACAGCCGGCGGGGACGGTCCGAAGACCTCCGTCGCATTTTCAAGGGATCCCGCAATCTTTCCCGCCTTTCTGAAACGGGCCAGGATCGGGCAGAAAGGACGGCCGCAGAGCCCTTTTCCTTTACAGCGGTTACACAGATCGGACATTCGGATCACCCGGAACGCAGGAGCATTTTTCATGAGATTTTTTTCATGAGATTTTTTTCATGAGATTTTTTTCATGAGATTTTTTTCATGAGATTTTTTTCATGAGATTTTTTTCATGAGATTTTTTTCATGTGAATTTTTCATGAGAATTTTTCATGAGAATTTTATGAAGATCAGAAATCGTTATTTGTTATCGTTTTTCAGCCGTATTCTTAACCGTTTTTCTGTCCGGTCCTTAACAGTCTTTCTGTCCGGTCCCTGACCGTTTTTCCGGCTTTCATGACATTTTTCCGGCTTTCCGGATCTTTACGTCAGATCTCCCCGACGGGCTCATCGTCGGTTTCTTCTTCTCCTTCTTCTTCGGTGTCGGCCGGAAGATCTGTGCCGACGGTCTCCGTCAGGCCGCCTGACCGGATCTCTGCGATCGTTTCATCAAGATCTCTCTCAATGCCGTATTTGCGGGCGAAGTGTGCCAGGACGTTCGACACGTCCCTTCTCAGGAGTTCGTCTGCGTGCGGATGTCTTATCGTGACATACTGAGGCCAGTCGATGATCTGGACGCCTTCATCGGAGACGAAGATGTTGTATTCGCTCAGGTCGCTGTGGATGATCCCTTTCTGGTAGACTTTCCGGATCTGGGTCAGGATCTCGTCAAGGTGCCATTCAGGTTCCAGGAGAAGTGTTTTTGAGAGTTCGCTCCCGCGGGCGCGTTCCATGACGATCGTGTGGCGGTTCTGATCGACAGGCCTCGGAACGGAGATATCCGGATAGATCTTCTTCATGATGTCGTATTCTCTTTCCGCGGCCAGGCGGGCGGCGTAGATCCATGAAAAGTGTTCTTTTCCGGCCAGATGTTCGCGCGTTCTTCTGACCTGTCTGAAACTTGTCCTTCCTTCACGGTGGAGCTTTAAGATGTAGACCTCCGGGTCGGCGATCGCGAGTTCCGGTTTTTTCATGACTTCCATGACAACGGATTCCTTGCCGACGCCGATCTCGACACCGATGCCGTCGAATGTTTTTCTCCGCACATATGTGTGGAGCGCCAGCGCATCGTATCCTTCAAAATAAAGGCGATAGCCTTCATAAGGATCGAGCGTGCCGACGACGAGCTTGCGGCGGCGCATCCAGTCAAGCCGGTAGGCCAGCTTGTCGATCGGGATCTCAGCATATCTCCGGATCTCCGGCAGAGGCACCCACTCGCGGTCTTTCATGCCGAGCTCGATCCCGGCAAGGATCCTGAAATCATTTTTCTTCAGTTCAGGGAACAGTTTGAGGACATCATCTATCATTGTACCGGATTAAATGTATCCACAGATAAAACAGTTGTGAATCAGTGATTTCCGGAAGCACATGGCAGGATCTGTGATAAAAAGCCGACAGGCGCAGGCATCAGGCCGGGCAGACAGAAACAGCCTTTTTATAGGATAAATGCAGAATAACAAATATTTCAATGACAGAAAATTATTCTTAAATCATCGGATTTCAGAATATTTTTTGCCCCGTCAAAAATGTATCACACGACAGGAACAGAAAAACATCGTTTCATAAAAGGGCAGGAGGGCAGCATTGCATGACATCAGAGAGAAAAGAAGATTATCTGAAAGCGATCGACCTGATCGTCGGCAGAAAAGGTTATGCTCAGGTCAAGGATATCTCAAAGGAACTGGATGTCGGACCGTCAAGCGTGACCGGCATGCTGAAAAAACTGACTGATGACGGCTGCATCAATTATGAAAAATACGGCGGTGTCACGCTGACGCCGCTCGGCAAAGAGATCGCGAACGAAACGCGTGAGAAATACAGTACGATACGCGATTTCCTGACGGCGCTCGGCGTTGATGAAAATACAGCAGCGGACGATGCCTGTAAAATGGAACACATCATCGCATCAGAGACGTATGAAAAATTCGTCAGATTCTGTTCCTTTGCGCTGACAGAAAAAGGCGCGCTCCATCTTGACAGTTTCAGAAAATACTGCGATTCCGAAAAACCCGAAAAATGAACGGGTCTCTGTTTTGTGATCTCTGAAAACAAAAAAGCCTGAAGGTGAATACCTGCAGGCTTTTTTTTCGGCACATCTGCTCTGTGCTTCTTTTTTGACTTTTCGTCACATCTGCTCTGTGCTTCTTTTTTGACTTTTCGTCACATCTGCTCTGTGCTTCTTTTTTGACTTTTCGTCACATCTGCTTT
>JAGAEB010000088.1 GCA_017613335.1 Methanosarcinaceae archaeon | reverse complement strand
ATATGAAAATGCAGAGCTGAAATGCGATATGAAAATGCAGAGCTGAAATGCGATATGAAAACAAGAGATGAAAATGTGACTTCAGATCCTTCCGGAAATGCCGGAAAACAGAAGATCGCCTGGGGGATCACCGGCGCCGGGGACCGTCTCGAAGAAACGGTCTCTGTCATGCGCGCGCTGAAATCGTCCGGCCGGGATATCGATGTCTTCGTCTCAAAAGAAGGCGTGACCGTCCTGAAATGGTACGGATTTTACGACGATCTGTGCGCCGGTTTCCGTGTCCGGGAAGAAGCCGGCCCGAATGAGCCTTTTATCATCGGCCCGCTCCGGAGAGGCGAATACGAAGCGCTCGTCGTCTGCCCGGCAACAGCCAACACCGTCGCCAAGATCGTCTGCGGCATTGCCGACACGCTCCTCACGAACGCAGTCGCCCAGACCGCGAAATCAGAAACGCCCGTTTTCATCCTTCCGGTCGATGCCGAACAGGGCACCATTCACACGAAAGCACCCGACGGCCGCGAATTCACACTGACCATCAGGCGCATCGACGCCGAAAACGCAGCAAAACTGAAAGAAATGGAAAACATCACCGTGGTCAGAGATCCGGAAGATTTCCTGAAAATATTCCGATCACCGGCATCTCACTTTCAGGATGTCTTTTTTCTGTTTCCCGGGTCAGGATGTCTTTTTCCTTATCCGGGAAGTGTTTTTCCTTTTGTCCGGATGTTTTTTCCTTTTTGTCCGGGTCAGGATGTCTTTTTTCCTTTATCCGATCGTTTTTTCTTTTGTCCGGTCATCCGTTTTCATTTTTCTCCGGGATGATGTGAATAAAAAAAGGACAGCCTTCCCGTCTGTACGGGATGGCTGTCCGTTGATGTTCCTGTTCTGAATGATGCTCTTTTTTTACGGGTGTCTGTCCGATCCGGCGATCAGAACAGATGTTTTATCTCGTTGGCGCCGAGTTTCAGGAGAAGTTTTTTGTCGGCGGAAGAGACCAGTTTGATGAGATTTCCGAGTTCCATGGCGTTGGAGAAGTCGGCATCTTTGAGTTTTTCGGCGATCCTGTTGGCTTCTTCATCGCTGATGCTGACGAAATATTCTTTGATGATGTTGTCGCGGTCGATGAATTTTCCGAGGACGTCGTGCCATTCCTTCGCGTATTTCTTCAGCATTTTCTCGGAACAGTCTCCGGCTTTGATCGCTTCTGCGGCTGTTTTTCCGGCAATGCTTCCGGAGACGATCGCATTGACGATGCCGCCGCCGGTCAGCGGATCGGTGAGTCTGCCGGCATCGCCGACGAGCATGATATTGTCTGCGACGAGCTGTTTCAGTTCATTGGTGACCGGGATTCCGCCGTAGTTCATCTCCAGGATCTTTCCTTCCGGGAAATGCTTTTCGACGAATTTGTTGAGATAATCGATCGGGCGGCCGCCGTCTCTGATACGGGAGCCGAGGAGGCCGATACCGACATTGGCCTTGTCTTCGCCTTTCGGGAAGACCCAGGCATAACCGCTCGGCGCCACTTCATTGCCCATATAGATGTCGATGCAGTCGCTGTCGAACTTTATGCCGCTCATGAGGTACTGGACGCCTGATTCGATATAATCGAGACCGAGTGACGTGTCGATACCTGCCCAGCGGCCGACTTTCGATTCAACGCCGTCGGCGCCGATGACGATCCGGCATCTCATGGAAAAAGTCTTGTCAAGGTGGCGCATCGTGACGCCGCAGATCTTCCCGTCTTCTTTGATCAGACCCGTGGCCGTCGTTTTCACGAGGATCTCCGCGCCGGCGCGGGCTGCTTCTTCCGCCAGATATCTGTCAAAGATCTTGCGGTCGAGGATATATCCTTTCAGATTGACGTTTTTGCTTTCCAGGACGAGACGTCTGCCGTCCGGCACGATCAGACCGCATTTTCTGATCGTCGAGCAGACCATTCTTTCCGGAATGTCGATATATTCCAGCGCACGGACGGCATTGATGCCTTCTGCACAGCGGACCGGGTCGCCGATCTCCTGCCTCTTTTCGATCAGCAGGACTCTGGCGCCGCCTTTGGCCGCATCTCTGGCAGCCAGAGAACCGCCCGGTCCTGCGCCGATGACGACAACATCATATTCATCAAACATCGGCTTCATCAGATCACCTCGATCGATCCGACCGGACAGAATTTCTCGCATTTCCTGCAGGAAACGCAAAGGGAATCATCAATCTCGATCCACGTCTCTGAAAGCTCGATGGCCCCCTTCGGGCAGACAGCAACACAGCCGCCGCAATAACCGCATTTATATCTGTTCACTTTGACAGTCATAAGGATACTCCCTTAAAAAAAGCATCAACAGATCATCCCGGAAATCCGGAAGAACGATATCATAATCTGTCTGTATAGATGCCTTGAATGAATAAGGAATATAAATACATAATGACAAAACGCAAAGACAAAACATAATGACAGCCGCCCTGACAAAATACAAGGCCGGACATGGAGACAGATGAAAACGGAACACCGTCGGGACGGAACACCGTCGGGACGGAACACCGTCGGGACGGAACACCGTCGGGACGGAACATCCTCTCAAAAACGGTCAGAAATAAGTAGGATCAGAAATTATTATCCCGCCATGGTCAAGGAAATCATCAATTTCGGTTATCTTCCGTCGGAGATCTCCGCAGACGAATTAATGAAAAAACAGGGTTACGCCAAAGCGGGCAGGCATGCCGCCGTCAAGACATGCACCTGGCTTAAAAATTCCATGAACGGTCAGGGCGTCTGCTACAAATCTTCTTTTTACGGCGTCACTTCCCACAAATGCCTTCAGATGACGCCTGTCCTGATGTGCAATCAGGAATGTATTTTCTGCTGGCGGCCGACGGAAGTCCCAGTCGCGCCGCCCGATGAATGGGACAGCCCGGCAGTCATCGTTGAAGAAAGCCTGAAAGCGCAGCGGAAACTTGTCACCGGCTTCGGCGGCTCGCCGAACGCGATCAGATCGAATTACCTGGAATCGCTGGAACCTTCCAATGTCGCCGTTTCCCTGTCCGGTGAGCCGACATTTTATCCGTATCTGCCTGAACTGATCAGACTGTATCAGGAAAAGAGAATGTCTGTCTTCGTCGTGACGAACGGCACAAATCCGGACATGATCAGAAAGATCCGTCCGACACAGCTTTACATGAGCCTTGATGCCGCAGATCAGGAGACCTACGAAAAAGTCTGCCGTCCGAAAAACCCGGCTCTTTGGGAAAATGTCAATGAATCGCTCGACGTCCTGAAAGCCAAAAAAGAAGAAAACGTCAGGACCGCTCTCAGGATCACCGTCGTCAGAGGATACAACACGGGAAACGAAGAGGGATTTGCCGCACTCATCAGACGGGCCGCACCGGATTTCGTCGAGATCAAATCCTATATGCACGTCGGCTTTTCAAGACTCCGCCTCGATCGTGAGAACATGATGTCGACCGATGAGATCCGGGCCTTCGCCGAAAGGATCGGAAACTTCTGCGGCTACAGGATCGCCGGCGAATCCGACGCCAGCCGTGTCGTCGTCCTGACGCCTGACGGCCTGATCAGAAAGATCGGAGATGACGACCGGAAATGACGGCTGAAAGAGATATCCTTCTTTCAGAATGATTATTCAGAAAGATTAAAATGCCTGCATATCCCTTAGAAAACTCAGGTGAAAACTAACATGAGTACAGAAGTATCTCCTCAGATCCAGAACCAGGTCGCACAGATCCAGCAGGTCCAGCAGCAGGCTCAGGCCCTTGCGATGCAGAAATCGCAGACGGAAGTTCTGATCAAAGAAAATCAGATGGCCCTCGAAGAGCTTGAAAAAACGAACGAAGACGCTGTCGTCTATAAGTCGGTCGGCGAACTGATGATCAAAACGGACAGAAATGCTCTTCTGGCAGAAACGAAGGAAAAAGCAGACACGCTTTCTTTAAGACTCCAGTCGATCGAAAGACAGGAAGAACGTCTCAACAGCCGTTTCAAACAGCTGCAGGAACAGCTCCGCCACATGATGAACGGCGGCGAAGAAGAGTGATCCTCAGGATGATCAGTCAGAATTAAGAAAAAGTCATGCAGCAATCATGAAAAAGTCATGAAACAACCATGAAAAGTTCAGACTCTGAAAGTGAGATCCATGAGGGTTGATGATATCGAATTCGTTAACCGTCTTCTGGATTACAGAAAAATTCTTTACCTTTGTCACAGAAACGCCGATCCGGATGCCGTCGGCAGTGCTTTTGCGCTGGCTGAAGTCTTCGGCGGCGATATCGGTCTTTCAGACGGCTGCAACCGCGTCGCTCAGAACATGGTCGACAGGATCGGCATAAGCGTCATTGAAATGCCCGACCCGTCCGCCTATGATCTGACGGTCATCGTCGACACGTCGACGCGGGCGCAGCTCAACGACCTTCCGATCGGGAAATATGCCGTGATCGATCACCATTCGACGACGGCTCTCCTGGATGATGCCGAATTCTACATTCACGAAGATTCCACATCGACCGTTGAGATCGTTTACCGCATCCTGGAAGGGATCGGCATTCCCATCACGGAAAAGATCGGAACGGCACTGATCACCGGGATCATCACAGATACAGGCCATCTGAAACATGCAGGCTTTGCGACTTTCGATGTCCTCTCAAGGATCATCCGGTCGAGCGGCGTCGAATATTTCGATGCGCTCGAACTGATGGCGACGACGCCTCAGGATATTTCCATCCGCATTGCCATGCTGAAGGCCGCCGAGCGGTCCGAAGTCGAACGCATCGGAAACTGCCTGATCGCAACGACGCACGTCAGCTCCTACGGCGGCGCCGCCGCTTCCATGCTCACGAACATCGGCGCAGATATCGCCTTTGTCGGAACGCTCAAAGAAGACGGATCGGCCCGCGTCAGCGGACGCGCCAAGAGGGATCTTGTCATGTCCGGTGTCAACCTCGGAAAGATCATGGAAGTCGTCGGCAGCAGATACAGCGGAACAGGCGGCGGCCACGGCGGCGCCGCAGGGATCGATGCCTCATGCACCGTTGAGCAGCTCATGTCCGACTGTGTCGAAAAGGTCAAAGAAACGGTCAGCGAAATAAACAGCAGAAAAGAATCCAAAGGATCAAAAGGAACACAGGAAACAGAAGAAACGAACGATCCTGATGATCCGGGCATGACGACTGAAACGAAACGATCGCCGGAAAACCGTCGCAGTCATTTCGTGTTCATCATCTTACCGCATCCGTCAGGGATATGCACCGCGCGGTCTTACAGATCATTTCCGCCGCGCCGGCCATAGCCCTGATTTTCTTTTTTTAACATCTCAGCTTATTCCCGATCCGTTCAGCCTGTCCGGATCGTATCCGTCTCTTATTTTTTTGCAGCGTTTTTAATGCGTTTTTGTACTGCACTTTGCGTGTCACTTTGTGTTTTCACTTTTGTGTTTTCACTTTTGTGTTTTCACTTTTGTGTTTTCACTTTTGTGTTTTCACTTTTGTGTTTTCACTTTTGTGTTTTCACTTTTGTGTTTTCACTTT
>JAGAEB010000011.1 GCA_017613335.1 Methanosarcinaceae archaeon | reverse complement strand
GAAGAATATCAAAAACGAAGAATATCAAAAACGAAGAATATCAAAAACGAAGAATATCAAAAACGAAGAATATCAAAAACGAAGAATATCAAAAACGAAGAATATCAAAAACGAAGAATATCAAAAACGAGGAATATCATATACTGAAGATGATGTCCGGAAGCCTTTCAGGCATTCCGGGCATCATCCGGAAACTGTTTGTGAAGGATCCGGAAAGATCCCGGATCAGACATTTCAGACATACTGGAGAACGAGATCGAGGATCGCGTCGAGTTCTTCTTCTTTCAGCGTGAATTTCTCTTTGGCGTAGACGGCGCGGAGTTCATCGCGTGTCTGCGGCAGAAGGTCTGCGATGCGGACGGCGATGACTTCTTTCATCTTGTCGAGTTCCATCAGTTTGTTGACGAGTTCGCGGGATTCTGCGGCGGTCAGCTTCGAAAAAGTTTCAGCGTGCTGGAAAGCTTTTCTGAATTCATACACCTGTTCTTCATCGCCTTCTTCACGGCGTTCTTCCATGATCCGGGCGAGCAGATCGCGGACTTCCGGCAGTGTTAAAAGCTCTTCTTCAAGGACTTCTTTAACGATCATTAGAAACAACTCCTGACATTTCGGTTGACGGTTTTCCGGTCCGGTCCTGATCGGTATGAATCCGCAGGCGGATCTGTCATAAAACTGTTTCCGGTCAGCCGGATTCAGCCGGCCGGATCCTGCAGCGCCGAAAAATCATCAAAAGATGCAGAATCTGTAAAACCGAATGAACAGTCAGAAACAGAAAAATAAAGAAAAGAAAAAAAGAGGCCCGGACGGGCCGTTCTTATTTTCATTAATGCGGGGACCCGCACTGCAGAGATCAGTATTTCTGCGGTTTGAGGTGCTGCGGCAGGGAGATGACTTCCTTCATGGAGTTGCCGTCTCTGACGCTGATGATGTAGGCACGGCCTCTCTGACCGATGATCTTTCCGGTGGAGCCCTGGAATTTCGGGTTCGGGTAGCCGGTCTGAAGGGATGCGTCAATGTCGATGTGGACCATCTGTCCTTCTTCGAATTCCTGAATGGCGCGGCTCGTCGGGGACATGCCTTTTTCTCTGATGGAATTCTGAAGTTTGTATCTGGTGCAGTGTTTTTCACCGCGGGATGTTGCCATGATTTTTTCTCCTGTATTTTTCAGATCTGTGATCTGTATGATAAAGTAAGCTGAACGGAACTGCCTCTCCGGACTGAAGGCGCAGGGCGCAGATGCTGTTTTCCGGGGATATTTCCGGGTCGTCTGTTCTGACAGCGGACTATCAGACATCACGACAGAAGCAGCGTCGCCGGCGGCAGCCGCATAATGAAATGAACCGTAAACGGAAAGCCGATAATGAAAACGGAGACCCTGGATCCGGGCGTTTGATGCCGGAGCCGGGAATCCTGACGGGAACGGGTGTCGTGTTTCCCCTGAAACTTCAAAATCCTGTCAGAATACAGATTCATCTGAATAAGCTTGTTGATAGAGGAAGAGTGAAGCCTGACATCATTAATAAATATTTCCGTTTTTGATGTCCGCAGGATCCGGAGAGCCGCCGGAAAGCAGAGAGCGGCGCAGGAAAAGCAATGCAGAGAAGCAATGCAGAGAAGCAGCGCGGAGAAGCAATGCGGAGAAGCAGCGCGGGAAACAATGAAGTTATCTGCATTCCGGAAAATATTCAGGGATCGCTCCCAGAGATGCCTGTTCGCGTCCAGGAAAGCATATTGTTCGGGGATCCTGTCTCTCCGGTAGATCAGCGCTGCCGGGTGGAATATCTTGAGGATCGTGCGGCCTTCGGGATCCGTGAAAGGAACACCCCAGCCGTGCGTCTCTGCGATGCCGAAGGCCTTTTCGGCCGTGTTTCCGAGAAGGATGATGAGCTGCGGCGAGAGTAATTTCAGCTGAGCCTCGAAAAAGGGACGGCAGGCCCGGAGTTCGGCGACGGACGGCACTCTGTTGCCCGGCGGACGGCATTTGACCGTATTGATGACGGCCCAGTCGTCTTCTGAAAGATCCATGAAAGAGATCATTTCATCGAGAAGTTTACCGGCGCGGCCGCAGAAAGGGATCCCCGTCAGATCTTCGTTTTTTCCGGGCGCTTCGCCGATGAACACGATCTTCGGGCGGAGAGAACCTTTCATGATGACTTTGTTCGTGACGGTCTCTGAGAGCGGACAGCTGCGGCAGGCAAGGATATCAAGCCGGAGTTTTTCCGCCGGACAGACGTCCGCCGGGACAGCCGGACAATCATCGGCGGAGGCGTCCCGGCCGTCAAAGGTTTTATTAAGATTTACAGGACTCATATGCGGTTAAACCATTCCGGAAAAATTAATACTTTTCTGAAAGAACCTGAAAGAATTCAGAAAGATGAAATTCAGAAGATGAAATTCAGATGATGAAATTCTGATGATGAAATTCAGATGATGAAATTCAGAAGATGAAATTCAGAAGATGAAATTCAGAAGATGAAATTCAGAAGATGAAATTCAGAAAGAGTCTGAGAATTCAGAAAATATGAAAATATTCAGAAAGATCCGGAATTTCCGGGAACATGTCTATGAAAGTCGTTGTCGTCGGCGCGGGTACGATCGGGTACAGGATCGCGCAGGGAATGTCTGAAAAAAACAAGGTCTATGTGATCGAAAGCAATCCGGACCATGCGGCGCATGCGGATGAGCTGGATGTGCAGACGATCGTCGGAAGCGGCGCAAGCCCCGCCGTTCTGGAAAAAGTCCTGCCGGCGGATATATTTGTTGCGGTGACTGACAGTGACGAGATCAATCTCCTTTCCTGCCTCAATGCCAAACTGATGACGAAAGACAGGATCAAGACGATCGCCCGTGTCAGCAGTCCCGATTATATCGATAAGCCGGTCTCCGAGAAAGAAGAATTCGGTGTCGACGTCATCGTCTGCCCGGAGCTGGCTCTTGCCGATGAGATCAACACGCTTCTCAGCATCGACGGCGCGATCGACGCTGAACATTTCGCCGACGGCAAAGTCCGCATGATCGAATTCGTCATTGCCGAAGACAACCGCTTTATCGGGAAGAAATTCAAGGATGTCAGCTTTTCGAATTACTGCATCGTGAGCGCGATCCTCAGGAGAGGTAACGTCATCATCCCGAAAGGCGAAGATTATCTGATGCCGGGCGATCATGCATTCATCATCTGCCGGGATGAAGACATCGACCCGGTCCAGACGCTTTTCGGCCACATCAATGAAGACAGAAAAGAAAAGAAGAGAGTCATGATCGTCGGCTGCGGCGACATCGGCCTTTATCTGGCACGCTCTCTTGACAAAAACGAGAAGGTCATCCTCAAGATCATCGAAGAAGACAGTGAACGCTGCATGGAGATCGCCGACAGACTTCCCAATTCCCTCATCCTTAACAGTGATGCGACGGATGTTGATACTTTTGAAGAGGAAGGCGTGTCGAAAATGGATGCCGTGATCGCGCTGACCGGCAGTGATGAGAAAAATCTCCTCTGCTGCCTGATGGCGAAACACTTCGGCGCCGGAAAAGTCTTCGCCCGTGCGTCGCGCCCCGATTATCTGCCGATCTTCGAGATGGTCGGCATCGATGTCGCACTCAGTACAGGAAAAACGACGACGAGCGAAGTTCTGAGAATGGCCGCCGGCACAAGCGTCGAAACGCTGAGGACGATCGCCAATGAAAAAGCGGAGGTCCTTGAATATATCGCCACGGACGATTCGATGATCATTGATACGCCGCTCAAGGAGATCAACTTCCCGGAAGGCGCCATCGTCAGCATGATCGTCCGCGGCATGAGACAGCTCGTCCCGACAGGCGACACGGAGATCGAAAGAGGCGACAGAGTCATCATCCTTTCCAAACCGGAAGCCTACGCAAAAGTCAGCAGGATGTTCAAATGAAGAAAATCCTGTCAGGAGAGACGGCGCGCAGTAAATAACCTCATCGCAATCTCATCGGAAATAAGAGACCGGGATCGTGTTTTTATGCATTACGGAAATATCATGTCAACGATCGGCAAATTCTGGCTGATCGTGGCCGGCGCCATGCTCCTTCCTTTCGGCGCGGCGCTTTATTACGGCGAACCGGCTTTCCCGTATATTTTCAGCGCGGTCCTGACGGCCGTCTGCGGTCTTGTCAGTCTGAAATATTTCCGGACGAGCGCCGATCAGTGGACGATCCGCGAAAGTTATGCCATCGTCGCGCTGGGCTGGTTTTCTGCGGCGGTCTTCAGCGCGATCCCGTTTCTGTATTACAACCTGAATATCATCGATTCGTTTTTTGAGGCCATGTCCGGGATCACGACGACGGGCGGGACGATCCTCATGGATTTCGATGCCTACCCGAAGAGTTTCCATTTCTGGCGCGCCGTCCTTCACTGGCTCGGCGGTCTCGGGATCGTGGCGCTTTTCCTGGCGGTCCTTCCGAAGATCAATTTCAGGGCGCAGCAGCTTTTCAATGCGGAAGTGAAAAAAAGTCCTGACGGCGAGAAGATCAGTCCGAAAATGTCGATGACGGCAAAGATCCTCTGGGCTTTTTATCTCTGTCTGACGGCGGCGGCCTTCATCGTCCTGTATCTGCTCGGCATGTCTCCGTTCGATGCGCTCGTGCACGCTTTCTCCGTCATCGGATCGGGCGGATTTTCAGATTACGGTGACAGCATCGCTCATTTCGGAAGTCCGGCGATCGAGGCTGCGCTGATCTTTTTCATGATGCTTGCCGGAACGAATTTCGGTCTTCTCTACCGGACGATCTCTAAAAAAAATATTTCGGTCCTCCTCAAAGATGAAGAATTCGTCGCCTACATCACGTCCTTTTTATTCATCTCGGCGCTCCTGACATTCGTTCTCTGGAAAGAGAACGGTCACAGCGTCCTGATGTCCGTCCATTACGCATTTTTCCATGTGGCATCTCTCATGTCGACAACGGGATTTGCCGCGGTCGATTATGAACTCTGGTCGCCGGCCGCGAAGATCATTCTCATGATCGCCGCATTCATCGGCGGATGCGCCGGATCGACAAGCGGCGGTCCTGCCGTTGTCCGCTGGCTCATCATCATCAGGCACTGCCGCAGAGATATTTTCAAGAATCTGCATCCGACAGCTGTCAGACCTATCCGCTACAACGGAAAAACAGTCCCTGAAGAAAACGTCAACTCAGTCGTTTCCTTCATGATCCTTTTTGCTTTCTTATTCGCTCTGAGTACGATCCTTCTGGTCATTCTCGGTCTTGACATCGTCACATCTCTCTCATCATCTATTGCCATGATCGGAAACGTCGGCCCTGCGCTCGGCATCGCAGGACCGATGGGAAGCTTCGGCATGTTCCCGCCGCTGGCAAAGATTATCCTGATCATGGATATGTGGATCGGAAGGCTGGGCATTTACACGGTCCTGGCGCTTTTTACGCTGGAATTCTGGAAAGAATGATATGCGGATCGGAAGACCGGGCATTTACACGGTCCCGGCGCTTTTTACGCCGGAATTCCGGAAAGAATGATATGCGGATCGGAAGACCGGGCATTTACACGGTCCCGGCGCTTTTTACGCCGGAATTCCGGAAAGAATGATAAAAAAAAGCCTTCTG